>JAEWCJ010000181.1 GCA_023390695.1 Pseudomonadota bacterium
GCCTGACGCGGCATCGCGCGCGGCGGGGCCGCCATGCGGGGGGCCGACATACGGGGCGGCGCGCTCATCCGCGGTGCGGACATGCGCGGCGGCGCACTCATGCGTGGCGCCGATATGCGGGGTGGGGCTGACATGCGGGGAGAGGGCATGGCGCGCGGTGCAGGAGCCGGGGGTGCGGCCGGAGCCGCACGTTGAACGCCGCCGGGGCCTCCTCGCTGCGCATCGGCAGTGCCGGGCGCTGCACACAACGTCGCCGCCAGCGCCAAAGCTGCGATCGCACGCATTCCGACCATGACCGGTCCCTTGCGAATCGCCCGTGGAAGTCGCCCCAATTGCCAACCGCGGGCTTGCCTTATTTGTTCCCAGCCTCAATGAATGCAGCCTGAATTCCAAATGCGGCGAAAGCACGCGCCCGGAAAAGAGAAGACATGCAGGTATTGGTGATTGGCGCAGGCGTGGTCGGGCTCAGCGTTGCGCGCGCGGCGGCGCGCAAGGGCCACGATGTCATCGTTGCGGAAGCGGCCTCTGCCATCGGCACAGGAATTTCCTCGCGCAACAGCGAAGTCATTCATGCCGGCATGTATTATCCGACCGGCTCGCGCCGTGCGCTGCATTGTCCGCGCGGCAACCGCATGTTGTACGCGTTCTGCGCATCCTATGGCGTCCCGCACAAGCGTTGCGGCAAGCTGATCGTTGCCACCAACGACGCCGAGCGTACGCGGCTCGAGCAGATCCACGCGCAAGGTCTGAAGAACGAGGTCGACGGGCTGGAATTCGTCGACGGCAATGCGGCGCGTGCGATGGAGCCGGCCCTGTCCTGCGTCGCGGCCTTGTGGTCGCCGTCCACCGGCATCATCGACGCGCATGCCTATATGCTGGCGCTGCAAGGCGACATTGAAGCGCATGGCGGCGCGATCGCATTCAACACGCCGGTCGACCGGCTCTCGACCGACGGCAAATCCTGGCAGGTGCGTTTCGGCGGCGACGAGCCGGGTGTGCTCGACGTCGATGCGGTGATCAACTGCGCGGGGCTCGGCGCGCAGAAGGTCGCGCGCAATGTCGAAGGTTATCCGCTGCAACGCGTTCCGCGGCTCGTGCTCGCGAAGGGAAATTACTTCAGCTATTCCGGGCGTCCGGTCTTCTCGCGGCTGATCTATCCGACGCCGGTGGATGGCGGGCTCGGCGTGCACGTCACGCTCGATCTCGCCGGCCGCATGCGCTTCGGTCCGGATGTCGAGTGGATCGAAAAGGAGAATTATGAGGTCGATCCATCACGCGCCGAGTCGTTCTATGCGCGTATCCGTACCTATTGGCCTGCGCTTGCCGACGGCACCTTGATTCCCGATTATTGCGGCATCCGCCCGAAGCTGACCGGACCCGGCGAGCCGGCTGCGGATTTCATGATCGAGACGCCGGCCGATCACCGGATGCCGGGGCTGGTGAACCTGTTCGGAATCGAATCGCCCGGCCTCACCTCGTCGCTGTCGCTGGCAGACGAAGTGGTGTCCTATCTGGAGACTTGAGGACGCAGGTTGCCGGTCGGCTGAGACGGCCTCACCGGCTCGTAGCCGGGAATGTCGTCGCCGGCTTCGCTGTCTTGTGACGGCGCGACCTTCACTTCCGAAAGCCGCCGGCGCATTTCGCCGGTGATCGGCGTGAAGGCGAGATCGCCGTCGCGCCGGCCGATGACCTGCATCAGGCTCTTGTTGGTGGCGACGATATCGCCGGGCCGCAGGGTGGGGTCATCCCGGACATCGATGCGCGCGAGACCGAACGGATCCTTGCCGTTGCAGGTGCATCCATCGACCAGCTTGTCGCGATAGAGGAAGGCGTTGGGCAATTCGCGATAACTGCGGCCGTCGCTGGAATGGGCATAGTCGATCTTGCTGCCCATGAAGACCCTGGTTTGTGCGGCGGGGCAGAAGGCGCTGCAGACCTCGGCCGGATTGGCCGAGCGGATCGGGAAGAAACGGCCGTCGCAGGTGCGCACGCAATAGGCGACCGAGGGGCCGCCGCCATAATCGCCACGCGGTCCGTCCGGATGGTCATAGCCAGGATAGGCGTGGCCGGGATAGGCATGTCCCGGCTCGGGATAGGCCGGAGGCGGCGGAGGTGCAGCACGGCGGAAGCCGCCGAACAGCAGATCGAAGAAGTTTTGCGCCGCTGCCGGCGCGGGGCTGATCAGGAGGCCGGCGGCAAGTGCGGCCGCCGCCAGGAGGCTGGGGCGCACAAATATTCGCGGAGAGCTATACACGTTCGAATCCCCTTCGCACGCACACGTCGCGCATCCCGGTCAACGCGGGCTCCGCGGAAAAGGTTGCGTTCCCGCATATGTCGGCCGCAGCCGCCCCAAGTTCATCCGGGACGAGCCTAGCGGACTGCTCTTAACAGCGGGTGACGGCAGGAGTGCGGCGGGAATCAGCCATTGAGGAACTCGGATGCGCGGTACAGGGCGCGGAACTCGATACCGGCGCCCTTGAAGGTCTCGTCGGCACCTTCCTCGCGGTCGACGATGGTGAGCACGAGGGCGATCTCGCCTCCGGCGTCCTTCACCGCATCGACGGCCTTGATCGCCGACCCGCCCGTAGTGGTCACGTCCTCCACCACGACGACGCGCTTGCCCTTGAGGCTTTCGCCGGGTGCCAGCCCCTCGACCGACAGCTTGGCACCGTGTTCCTTCGGCTTCTTGCGCACGAAGAAGCCCTGGATCGGCTTTCCTCTCTGGAAACTGCGCTGGGCGATCGCACCGGCAATCGGCACCGCGCCCATTTCCAGCCCGCCCACGTAATCGATCCGGTCATTCGCCAGCGCCTCGACGGTGAGTTCCGCGAGCAGCGCGGCGCCTTCGGCATCGAGCATGGTCGGTTTCAGGTTGAAATAGAAATTGCTGGTGCGGCCGGAGGCGAGCTTGATCTCGCCGCGCCCGAAGGAGCGGTTGCGGATGATTTCGGCAAGGCGGGTGCGCGAGTCCATGCCCGATACTTTCATGTTGGCGGTTGTCGTCATCCGCGTCATGCCCCGGTTGTCATGCGAATTGCAAGCCCTGCCGGTAGGCTCCTACGCCGGCCGCTTCGGAATCTCGAGACCGCGTTGCACGGCCGGCCGGGCAAGACCCGCCTCCAGCCAGCGCGGGACTTCCTTCAGCTTGTCGAATTCGACCAGGTCGCGCGCGCCGTAAAAGCCGACCAGATTGCGCACCCAGCCCAGCATCGAGATGTCGGCGATGGTGAAGTCATCGTCCATGATCCATTGCCGGCCTTTCAGGCGCGTCTCCACGACGCCGAGCAGGCGCTTGGATTCGTCGACGTAGCGTTTGAGCGGCCGCTTGTCCTCGTAATCCTTGCCTGCGAACTTGTTGAAGAAGCCGACCTGCCCGAACATCGGTCCGATGCCGCCCATCTGGAAAAATACCCACTGCATGGTTTCATAGCGCCGCGCCGGATCGGACGGCGCGAGCTGGCCGGTCTTATCTGCGAGATAGCCGAGGATCGCGCCGGACTCCCACAGACCGAGCGGCTTTCCGCCGGGGCCGTTGGGATCGATGATGGCAGGGATTTTCCCGTTCGGATTCAGCGACAGGAATTCCGGCGTCCAGCTTTCATTCTTGGTGATGTCGACGGCATGCGCCTCATAGGGCAGGCCGATTTCCTCAAGCGCGATCGAGACCTTCACGCCGTTCGGCGTCGGGAAGGAATAAAGCTGAAGGCGATCGGGATGTTTCGCGGGCCAGCGTTTGGTGATGGCGAAGGCGGAGAGGTCTGTCATGGGATCTGCTTCTTTTATATTCAAACGTTCTGGGTCGCCCGCTTTCGCGGGACGAGCGGTCGGTATATGTCGCCGATCTAATGCGCTTCGTCCCAATTGTCGGCGGCGCGGGCATCGACCTTCAGCGGCACATGCAGCTGCACGGCGGGATGCGGCGCGTCCTCCATCACCGCCTTCACCACCGGCAGCGTCTTGGCGACTTCCGTCTCCGGCACTTCGAAAATCAGTTCGTCATGCACCTGCAGCAGCATCTTCGCGGAGAGCTTGGCTTTCGCGAGCGCGTCTTCCATGCGGATCATCGCCCGCCGGATGATGTCGGCGGCTGAGCCTTGCAGGCGGGCATTGATGGCGGCGCGTTCGTTGAAGGCGCGCAGCGAAGGATTGCTCGCCTTGATGTCCGGGTAATGGCATTTGCGGCCGAACAGCGTCTCCACATAGCCGTTGGCGCGGCAGAATTCGCGTGTCTCGTCCATGTAGTCGCGGATGCCGGGGAAGCGCTCGAAATATTTCTTGATGTAGGCGCCGGCCTCCTCACGCGGGATGCCGAGCTGGTTGGCGAGGCCGAAGGCGGAGATGCCGTAGATGATGCCGAAATTGATCGCCTTGGCGCGGCGGCGCACGTCACCCGGCATGTCCTTCACCGGCACGCCGAACATTTCCGACGCGGTCAAGGCGTGAATGTCGATGCCGTCCAGGAAGGCCTGGCGCAGCACCGGCACGTTGGCGACTTCCGCCAGGAGGCGCAGTTCGATCTGCGAATAGTCGGCGGAGACCAGCTTGTTGCCGGGCGCGGCCACAAAGGCGCGGCGGATCTTGCGGCCCTGTTCGTTGCGCACCGGAATATTCTGCAGATTGGGTTCGGACGACGACAGCCGGCCGGTGGTGGTCGCGGCCAGCGCGTAGCTCGTGTGCACGCGCTGGGTGCGCGGATCGATATGATTGGGCAGCGCGTCGGTATAGGTCGAGCGGAGCTTCGAGACCTGACGCCAGTCGAGAATTTTCTGCGGCAATTCGTGACCGGCTTCGGCGAGATCCTCCAGCACCGAGGCGGAGGTGGACCAGGCGCCGGTCTTGGTCTTGCTGCCCCCGGGCAGGCCGAATTTGCCGAACAGGACGTCGCCAAGCTGTTTCGGGCTGCCGGGATTGATGGATTCGCCGGCGAGCTTCTGGATTTCGCTTTCCAGGCGGGCGCTTTCCTTCGCGAAATCGCCGGAGAGCCGTGCCAGTTCCTGACGGTCGACGGAGATGCCGCGCTGCTCCATGCGCGCCAGCACCGGCACCATCGGGCGTTCGAGCGTCTCGTAGACGTTGCTCATGCCTTCGGCGGCGAGCCGCGGCTTCAGAAGGTGCCACAAGCGCATGATGACGTCGGCAACTTCCGCTGCGTATTCGGCGGCCTTGCCGATGTCGGTGTGTTCGAAGCGGACCTGCGACTTGCCGGAGCCCACCACCTCGTTGAGCGGGATCGGCTTGTGCCCCAGCCACGCCTGCGCCAGCGCGCCAAGATCGTGGCTGTGTTTGCCGGCGTCCAGCACGTAGGACATCAGCATGGTGTCGTCGTAGGGGGTGGTGACAATGCCGCGCATGGACAAAATCTGCCATGCGAACTTCATGTCCTGGCCGATCTTGAGCACGCCGGAATGCTCAAGCAGCGGCTTGATGGCGTCGAGCGCCTCCTTTTCCGGGATCTGATGTTCGGCAAGGCCTTCGTCGAACAGGCCTTCTCCCGCGGCGGGCGCGCGGTGCGCGAGCGGGACATAGCAGGCCTGGTTGGGGCCGATCGACAGCGAAAAGCCGCACAGCCGCGCCTGCATCGGGTCGAGACTGTTGGCGGCGACGCTGACGGCAACGACGCCGCGCTCGAGCGCGTGTTCGATCCAGGCTTTCAGGCGGGCCAGATCGCGCACGGTCTCGTATGCGTTGCGGTCGAAGGGCATGGCGCGCATCTTTTCCGCGCGCGCGGCGGCCAGCGACACCGGCGTCAGCACGGCCTGATCCGGACCGGCGCCCTTGCGCTCGGGCTTCTGCCGCATCTCGCCGCCGACCAGCGGCAGCATGCCGGAGGGCAACGGTGCGGCGACGGGTTCCGCCACGGCCGCCGGCGTCGCGGCGGCACCCGCACTCAGCCGCGCATCCGCAGCGATCTGCGCGGCATCGATCTCGGCCGCCTCCGCGACCCGCCGCGTCAGCGTGGTGAATTCCATCGCCTTCAGAAATGCGACGAGCTTCTTGTAGTCGGGCTCATGCACCGCCAGCTCTTCGACCGGCACATCGAGCGCAACATTCTGGTCCAGCGTGACGAGGCGCTTGGACAACCGCGCCTGCTCGGCATTGTCGATCAGCGTCTGCCGGCGTTTCTCCTGCTTGATCTCGCCGGCACGCGCGAGCAGCGTTTCCAGATCGCCATATTCGCCGATCAGTTGCGCGGCGGTTTTCACGCCGATGCCGGGCACGCCGGGCACGTTGTCGGTGGAATCGCCGATCAGCGACTGCACTTCGATGACTTTCTCCGGCGGCACGCCGAATTTCTCGATCACCTCGGGGCGGCCGATCTTCTTGTCCTTCATCGTGTCGTACATGATCACGCAGTCGTTGATGAGCTGCATGAGGTCCTTGTCGGACGCCACGATGGTCATGGTCGCGCCCGCTTCGCAGGCGATGCGGGAATAGGTGGCGATCAGGTCGTCGGCCTCGTAGCCGGCCTGTTCAAGCGAGGGCAGGTCGAAGGCCTTCACCGCTTCCCGGATCAGGCCGAATTGCGGGATGAGATCCGCCGGCGCGTCCGGGCGATGCGCCTTGTATTGCGGATAGAAATCGGTGCGGAAGGTCTTTTCCGACTTGTCGAACACGACCGCCAGATGTGTCGGCCGCTCTTCCGGCTTCATGTCGCGCAACAGCTTCCACAGCATGTTGCAGAAGCCGAGCACGGCATTGACCTGCAGTCCGTCGGACTTGCGGGTCAGCGGCGGCAGCGCGTGATAGGCGCGGAAAATGTAGGACGAACCGTCCACCAGAAAGACGTGATCGCCCTTCTTGAGGCCGGAGGTGGATGCGGCTTTCGCGGCGGGCTTGGTCTTTGCGGCGGATTTGGCTGTCGGCATGGCCGGGAATGTGGGCTGTGACCGAGTGCGAATCAACACTTTCCTGCTTGCTGAACACAAACCTCTCGATTGTCATACCCGCCTTCGCGGGACATGACAGAGATAGGGGAAAGGGCAGTGGATATTGTCGGGCAAAAGTGATTGTCATGATGCCGCTATGAAATTTGATGCGCCCTTGCCCATCGACGCGGTTCTGCCGGAGCTGACAAGGGCTCTGGGCAGCCGCAATACCGCCGTGCTGGTGGCGCCGCCCGGCGCCGGCAAGACCACGCGCGTGCCGCTGGTGCTGGCGCGGGAAGCCTGGGCGAGCGCCAGGAAGATCATCGTGCTGGAACCGCGGCGGCTGGCGGCGCGGGCAGCCGCCGAGCGCATGGCGAAGACCATCGGCGAGAAGGTCGGCGAGACGGTGGGCCTGCGCGTGCGCTTCGGCTCCAAGGTCTCGGCGAGAACCCGCATCGAGGTCGTCACCGAAGGCATCTTCACGCGCCTCGTGCTCGATGATCCGGAACTCAGCGGCATCGCCGCGGTGCTGTTCGACGAATTTCATGAGCGTTCGCTCGATGCCGATCTCGGTCTTGCTTTGGCGCGCGACGCGCAGCAGGGATTGCGCGAGGATCTGAAGATCCTGGTCATGTCGGCAACGCTCGATGGTGCGCGCGTGGCGAAGCTTCTCGGCGATGCGCCGGTGATCGAGAGCGAAGGCCGCGCGTTTCCGGTGACGACGCATTATCTCGGACGCGATCCACGCGCGCCCATCGACCGGCAGGTGGCGGATGCCGCCGCGCGCGCACTACGCGCAGAAAGCGGATCGCTACTGGTGTTTCTGCCCGGCGCGGGCGAAATCCACCGCACCGAAAGCTTGCTGAAGGAGCGCGTCTCCGATCCTTCTGTCGATGTCGTGGCCTTGTTCGGTGCGCTCGATGCGCGCGAACAGGATCAGGCCATTTCTCCCCCACCGGCCGGGCGGCGCAAGGTGGTGCTGGCAACCTCGATTGCGGAGACCTCGCTGACCATCGAGGGCGTGCGGGTCGTCATCGATTCGGGGCTGGCGCGCGTGCCGCGCTTCGAGC
>JAEWCJ010000345.1 GCA_023390695.1 Pseudomonadota bacterium
CCTTGGGGGCTTGCGACCCAGTGGTCTCGGAGCCAAGCGCATCCGCTGGAGCGTTCTTCATGGAAACCGACTGACTGTCCCACCGGCGAAACCGCGGCGGCTTATCCCACCCCGTCCCTGGCCGCAACTGAATTTGGAGCGAGCCGGACGGATGGTCCGGTCCGCCGGCCAATCAGGGCTTGAAATCGGCCGGCAGCGGCGGCTCTTCCTTCATCAGGGTGATGGTCACACGCCGGTTGGCGGCGATATAGGGGTCGTCCGGAAAGAGCGGCTGGGTATCGGCCCGGCCGGCCACCATGTAGATATGCGCGGACGGCACGCCCTCCTCCTCCAGGATCTGGCGGATGGCGTTGGCGCGATCGGCGGAGAGCTCCCATGGCCCGTAACCGCGCCGCGGCGGAAGCCGGCTGGCCGCGCTGTGGCCGGTGACCGAGATGCGGTAAGGCATTGCCTTCAGTTGCGTGGCCAGTTTCTGGACCACGCGGCGGGTCCGCTCGTAAGGCTCCTTGGCGCCCTCCGGGAACATCGAACGGCCGTCCTGATCGACGATCTCGATATTCAGCCCGTCCTTGGTTTCCTCGAACATGATGTGCTTGGAAATCTCGGACAGTTCCGGCAGATCCTGCAGGGCCTGGCGCAGCGACGCCGCCGCCAGCGCGAAGGCGCGCTCCTGCCGCATCTTCACACCATATTGCCGGTTATGGTCCTGCTCGTCCGGCGCCGGCGTGTTGGTCGAATCCTCCGGATTGATCCGCGCCGCATTCTTCAGACGCGGCCGCGTCGGCAAGCCGTCGATTTCGATGATGCCGGAATAGCGCACATTCTGCTGCACGCCGAAGGCTTCGCGCATCGAGCCGGCGACGACCTGCAGCTTCGCGTTATCCTGGGTCGAGAACGCGACCAGCATCTCGAAAAACGACACCAGCAGCGCCATCAGGTCGGCAAAGGTGACAAACCACCCGTGCCCGCCGCTATGTCCGCCCCGGTGTTTCTTGGCCATGATGCAGGTTCCGCGACGCGCTAGGCCGCCGCCAGTTCGCCTTCGTCGTGACGGTGCTTCTCAGGCAGGTAGGCCAGCAGCATCTCACGCACCAAGGCGGGCGACTTCGCATCGCGGATCATCAGGATTCCGTCGATGATCAGAGTGCGGTTGATTTCCTCGTCATGCAGCTTGAGCTGCAGCTTGTCGGCGATGGGCAGGCAGAAAAGATTGGCGAGGCCGGCGCCGTAAAAGGTTGCGAGCAGCGCCACCGCCATGAACGGTCCGAGCTTGGACGGATCGCTCATGTTCGCGAACATCTGCACCATGCCGATCAGCGTCGCCACCATGCCGAAGGCGGGCGCGCAATCGCCGATGGAGCGGTAGATTTTCTGGCCCTCGTCGAGATGCGTGAGAAAGTTGTCGCGGTCGCGCTCGAGATTGTCGCGAATGAAATCCGCATCATAGCCGTCGGCGACGTAGCGGACGCCTTTGGCGAGGAACGGGTCTTCCACCTCGACCCGCTCAAGGCCGATCGGCCCCTGTTTGCGGGCGATTTCGGCGAGCCCGGCGATTTCGTCCACCAGTTCGCGCTGGCTCATGCGGCGCATGGTGAAAACGAAGCGCATGCCCATCGGCACGCCGTGGAAAATGGACGACAGTGGGAAGCGGATCAGGGTCGCGGCAAAGGCGCCGCCGAAAATGGCGATGAAGGCATGCGAATCCAGGAACATGCTGAGTTCGCCACCCATCAGGATGAGAGTGACGAGAACGACGATGCCGGCCAAAAGGCCAAGACCGGTTGCAATATCCATAAAACGCTACCCCAACGCCACGCGACACCGCCCTTCTGGGCCTTGGCACCTTAGGCCGCCTGCGCTTAAAGGAGCGTAAAGCCTAACGGCGGCCATGCCGGCGCCCGGCGGCGGACTTCCGCGACGGCGGAATAGGCGTTAAAAAAATTAAGCACAGGGAGAGAGCCAAATGCGCGAGATCGGCCATTTCATCGGCGGAAAATCAGTCACCGGCGGTTCGGGGCGATTTGGCGACGTGTATGACCCGAATACGGGCGAGGTGCAGGCCCGGGTGGCGCTGGCCAGCCGCGCCGAAGTCGACAAGGCCATCGCCGATGCGCAAGCCGCCCAGCCCGGCTGGGCGGCGACCAATCCGCAGCGCCGCGCCCGCGTGATGTTCCGGTTTCTCGAGCTGATCCAGAAGGAGATGGAGCCGCTGGCCAGGCTGCTCGCCTCCGAACACGGCAAGGTCCTCGCCGATGCCAAGGGCGACCTCCAGCGCGGCATCGAGGTGGTCGAATTCGCCTGCGGCATCCCGCATCTGATGAAGGGGGAATACTCGGACGGCGCCGGCCCCGGCATCGACCTCTATTCCATGCGGCAGCCGCTCGGCGTCGTCGCCGGCATCACGCCGTTCAACTTTCCGGCGATGATCCCGATGTGGAAATTCGCGCCAGCCATCGCCTGCGGCAACGCCTTCATTCTCAAGCCGTCGGAGCGCGACCCGTCGGTGCCGATGCGGCTGGCCGAATTGATGATCGAGGCGGGCCTGCCGGCGGGCGTCCTCAACGTGGTCAACGGCGACAAGGAGGCCGTCGACACCCTGCTGACCGATCCGCGCATCATGGCGGTGGGCTTTGTCGGCTCGACGCCGATCGCCGAATACATCTACGCCACCGGCTGCGCGCATGGAAAGCGCGTGCAATGTTTCGGCGGCGCCAAGAACCACATGATCGTCATGCCGGACGCCGACATGGATCAGGCCGTGGACGCCCTGATCGGCGCCGGCTACGGC
>JAEWCJ010000440.1 GCA_023390695.1 Pseudomonadota bacterium
CTCCGCTGCAGTTCAGCAAAAGCCCGCTCTCGACGACCGAACCGCCCACGCCGCGCAAGGACGTCACCAGCTACAACATTTTCTATGAATTCGGTGCCGACAAGGACGACCCTGTCCGCAACGCGCACAGCCTGACCACCAAACCCTGGACCGTGAAAGTCGACGGCCTCGTCGGCAAGCCGGCCGACTACGGCTTCGACGATCTGATCAGGAACGCGGCGCTGGAAGAGCGCATCTACCGCATGCGCTGCGTGGAGGGCTGGTCGATGGTGATCCCTTGGATCGGCGTGCCGCTCGCCGATATCCTCAACAAGTTCGAACCGCTCGGCAGCGCAAAATACGTCGCCTTTGAGACGCTGGTGCGGCCGGACGAGATGCCGGGTCAGAGCGGATTTTTCCAGCCGCTGCCCTGGCCCTATGTCGAGGGATTGCGGCTGGATGAAGCGATGCATCCGCTCACCATCCTCGCCATCGGGCTCTATGGCGAGACCCTGCCCAATCAGAACGGCGCACCGATCCGCCTGGTGGTGCCGTGGAAATACGGCTTCAAGAGCATCAAATCGATCGTGCGCATCAGCCTGACCGAGAAACAGCCGCCGACCTCGTGGAGCATGCAGAACCCGCGCGAATACGGCTTCTATTCCAACGTCAATCCGAAGGTCGATCACCCGCGCTGGAGTCAGGCGACCGAGCGCCGCATCGGCGAAAGCGGCTTGTTCGTCAAACGCCGCGAGACGCTGATGTTCAATGGCTATGGAGAGCAGGTCGCATCGCTGTATGCCGGCCTCGATCTCAAAGCCAATTACTGAGCATGGATGCGTCCCGCGCAGCCGCCCCGCCGCTCACGCGATACCTGATCGGCGCGGATCCGATCCGCCGCGCGATCTATATCATCGGCCTGATGCCGGCGATCTGGACATTCTATCTGGGAGTGACCGACTCGCTCGGCGCCGATCCGCAGAAGACGCTGGAGCGGACGCTGGGACTTTGGGCGCTGCGCTTCCTGATTGCCGGCCTCGCGATCTCGCCTCTGCGCCAGATCGGCGGCCCGAACCTGATCCGCTATCGGCGCGCCATCGGGCTGCTGGCGTTCTATTACGCGGTGATGCATCTGTCGGTCTATCTGCTGCTCGATCAGGGCCTCGACTGGCCGGCGATCTGGGCCGACATCGTCAAGCGGCCGTTTATCACCGTCGGCATGCTGGCCTTCACCCTGCTGGTGCCGCTGGCAGTCACCTCGAACGCCACGATGATCCGCCGCCTCGGCGGTGCCGCCTGGAACAGGCTGCACCGGCTGATCTACATCGCCGCCGCCGCCGCCGTTCTGCATTTTGTGATGCTGATGAAATCCTGGACGCCGGAGCTTGCGCTTTATGTCGTGCTGATCGCCGCACTGCTGCTGTTCCGCCTGGGCATGGCGATCCGCCGACGAAGGCGGCGCAATGATCAACCTGTGCGGTCCTGACAACAGAAAATCAGAGCCGCCCCATTTCGAATTCTTCGCAGGAGCGGCCGAGTTGCGACAATCCCTCCTCCAGATAGTCGGCGAGCAGCGGGATGCCGATCAGATATTGCGCGGTCCGCCGGTTATGCGCGCGGCTCGCTTCGCTCCGAAGATCGCTCCATTCCTCGACCGAGCCGTCACCGCGGCCCAGCCACGCCAGCGTCACAAGATCGATCTGCTCGTCCTCGTTGAGCGCCGCAATGAACCGGGCAAGTTCCTCCATGACAGGATCGTCCCGCCGGTCCTCCAGCACGGCAATCATCGCGTCATCGCTGGCATTCGACGAATCCCCGATATCGGTCGCGATGTCCTTGGCGTCCAGGGCGCGCGCCTTGACGATGGCGAAGCACACCTTCTCCGGCGAGATTGTCAGATTTGGCGTTGAGACTGCCATGACCCACCTCTCGTCGCTGCCGCAATAATTATATTAACTCGTCGCTGCCGCGATGACCATATTAACGCCAAAACCCCGGATGCGGTTCGGCCCGGGAGGTGCGTGAAAATGTAGCTGTGCGGTGGCTGGCGATTTTGCGCCGCCACACGCAGGCCGGCCAGACGATTCCGGCTGGCGTCCGACCCGCGTGTGGGATTTGCAGGCGAAGGCTCAGGGGAAACGATAGTTCATCCCGAGCCGGGTGATGTGCAGATGCGTGTCGACACGCTCGGACGAGACCGCGGCGATGACAGCCGGCACGGTAAATCCGAGTGTATCGCTGCCGAGATCGACATACTGGTATTCCAGATTGACCGACCAGCGGGAGCCGAGCGCGTGCTCGATCCCGGCGCCGGCCACCCAGCCCCAGTTCGTCGCCTTGTCGCCCGACAAAGAGCCGCCGGCGATTCCCTGCGAATTTAGCGTGTAGCGCTGATCAGCCAGCGCCGCCCCCGCCTTCGCGTAAAAGAGGCTCCGGTCGAGCGTATAGCCGACGCGGCCGGTCAGCGTGCCGAGCGCGCTGACGCGGTTTTCGCAATTCAGGCCGGCAATCGCACCCGGCAGGCCGCCGAAGCAGGTTTCGCTGCCTTCCAGGCGCCCGAACGTGCCTGCCACTTCCGCACCGTACACCATACGGCCCGCCTGGTAATTGTAGCCGAGCTGCAGGCCGCCAAGCGCGCCGCCGGTCAGCACGCGGTCGCCGGTGGGCGGGGCCGGAAACGGATCCGCCCAGTCGCTGCGGCCGAAACCCGCGCCGATATGGGCGCCGGCATACAGGCCGGTCCAGTCCACCGGCTGCGCGTTTTCGTGCGTCGTCCGCGTCTCCGGCCCTCCGATCTTATAGGACGCCTGGAGGAAGCCGCCATAGCGGTCGACCGTGAATTTGATCGGCTGCAGCTCGGTGGCTTGCGGAAACTGCGTGCCGGCTGTCGTGGTGGTCATGAACCAGTAGCGTCCGCCGACGCCCACATTCAGACGGTCGGTCACCGCGTATGACAGCACGGCTTCCACCTGCGTGCCCCAGCCTCGCCCGGTTTCCGGTCCCGGATTGATATCGGCGCGGTTCCAGTGATTGTCGGTGCCGGCGCGATCGACATAGGGCAGATAGGCGGCCTCGACGTCGAGCGTGAGCCGCTGCGACAAGGCGAGCCGCGCATTCAGACCGACGGCAACGCCGCGCCATTCTTCGGTCTCCGTCAGCCCGAGCGTGTCGTTCGGCGGCATGCCCGCGCAGATGGCACCGTTTGCGATCTGCGTGCATCCGAACCC
>JAEWCJ010000021.1 GCA_023390695.1 Pseudomonadota bacterium
CTACCGTAGTAATCGCGCAGAAATTCATCGTGATTCCCCGGCACGTAAACGACACGCGTTCCCTTGCGCGCCTTGCGCAGGATCTTCTGCACCACGTCGTTGTGCGATTGCGGCCAGAACCAACTCGATTTCAGCGCCCAGCCGTCCACGATATCGCCCACGAGATAGATGGTATCGGCATCGTGATGGCGGAGGAAATCGAGGACCTTTGTCGCCTGGCAGCCACGGGCGCCGAGATGGATGTCGGAGATGAACAGGGTGCGGAAGTAGCGGGGATTGGGTTCAGTCATCAGCGGCTGCAATTACCGTTAAGCATGTGGCCAGCTTCTGCCAAAAGCCCGTTACGGTTTGATGACAGGCACGCCCGACAGACGTCGCGACCTGTCATCGGGCTGTCACTGCGCCTCGTTAGACGCTCGCGGATGACATTCGCAATTCTCGGCTCCGCCGTCTTCGTCGTCCTTGCATTGGCTGCACACATTGCGAGCATCGCCGTTGTGGCCAAACGTTGCCGGCCCGCTTCCGGCAGCCTTCCGGCGCCCGCCGATGCCCCGCCGATCAGTGTCGTGATTCCGGTCTGCGGTCTGGACAATCATGCGGAAGACACATTCCGCACAGCCTTCCACCTGGACTACCCCGATTATGAGGTGCTGTTTTGCGCGGCGCGGGCGGATGACGCTGCCCTTCCCGTCATCCGCCCGCTGATGGCCGCGCATCCCTGGATCGAGGCACGCATCCTGATCGGCGACGAGCGCATCAGCGAGAATCCCAAGCTCAACAACGTCTTCAAGGGCTGGCGCGCCGCGCGGCATGCCTGGATCATGATGCCGGACAGCAATGTGCTGATGCCGCGCGACTATCTGCAGCGACTGCTGTCGCAGTTCAAAACCGATACCGGCCTGGTCTGCTCGCCGCCGCTCGGCTGCCTGCCCGACGGCTTCTGGGCGGAACTGGAATGCGCCTTCCTCAACAACTACCAGGCACGCTGGCAATATTTCGCCGACACGCTGGGTATGGGTTTCGCGCAGGGCAAGACCATGCTGTGGCGGCGCGACGATCTGGAAGACGCCGGCGGCATCCGTGCGCTCGGCGCCGAAGCTGCGGAAGACGCGGCCTCGACCAAGATCGTGCGCGCGCTCGGCCGGCGCGTGCGACGCGTGGCACCGCCGGGGCGCCAACCGCTCGGTCATCGTTCGCGGCAGGATATCTGGAAACGGCAGCGACGCTGGGCGCGGCTGCGGCGTGCCAGCTTCCCACTCTATTTCATGCCGGAGATCCTGTCCGGTTCGCTTGCGCCACTCGCGGCAATGCTGTTCCTCGCCAGGCACCTCGATGTGACATTGCCTGGATCGGCGCTGCTGTTCGCAATGCTGTGGTACGGCGCCGAAATGCTGCTGCTGGCGAAAGCCGGCTGGCATTATTCGCGCTATTCGCTCGCTTGCGCCATCTTGCGCGACCTGATGCTGCCGGTCCTCTATGTGAATGCCTGGCTCGGCAGCAGTTTCGAATGGCGCGGGAATGACATGCGCGCATTTGAGAAGGCGCGGCTGTCCTAGACGAACAGCAGCCCCACCGACAACGCGACAAGAGCAGCCATCGTGTAATTGAACAGCCGGCGGGCGCGCTCGGATGTCAGCAGCCGGTTGATCGCCACACCGAACAGGCAATAGACCACGACCGAACCTGTGGTGGCCAAGGCAAAGACGCCGACGATCAGCATGAGCTCCTGCATGAGCGTGTCGCCGCCCGTGGTGAAGGCGGTGACGCCGGCCGCCACCACCAGCCCCTTCACGTTCACCCACTGGAACAGCGCCGCTTCGAAGAAGGTCAGCGGCCGCGGATTGCGTTCGGCGGCGGCGGGATCGCCAGCCTGCGCGATACGCCAGGCGAGATAGAGAAGGTAAGCCGCTCCGACGATCCGCAAGCTCGCATGCAGGGCGGGACTCAAAGCGAAAATCTGCCCGAGACCGAGCCCGAAGGCGAGCAGCAGCACGGCAAAGCCGGCGGTGACGCCCGCCATATGCGGGATCGAGCGGGCAAAGCCGAAAGCCTGGCCGGACGCCGTCAGCATCACGTTATTTGGGCCGGGCGTGAAGGAGCCGGCCACGGCAAACAGGATCAGCGGCAGCAGATTTTCATTCATTGAAAAGGAAGGTCCGCAGTGGATTTGGCGGGACAGGAATAGCACGGCGGCTTGGCCGCAGGGGCACGCGGACATAGTATGCCCGCCCGGCACGGCTCCCGGTGTGCCGGGCTGCCTGCCCCGTCATGCCCGCCATGACGCATCCAAGAAGGACTTCGAATGGATCTCGGAATCAAGGGCCGCAAGGCCATTGTCTGCGCGTCGAGCCGCGGCCTCGGCTATGGCTGCGCGATGGCGCTGGCGCGCGAAGGCGTCGAAGTGGTGCTGAATGGGCGGGACGAAACACGCCTAGTGCAGGCCGCCGACGAAATCGCCAAGGCGACGGGCGCGAAGGTAATCCCCGTGGCCGCCGATGTCGCCAAGCCGGAGGGGCAGAAAGCCCTCTTCGCCGTGTGTCCGGAGCCCGACATTCTGGTCAACAACAACGCCGGCCCGCCGATGCGCGACTTCCGCGAATTGACGCGCGAGCAGATTCTGGACGGCGTCACCGCCAACATGGTGGTGGCGATCGAACTGATCCAGAAAGCCATCGACCCGATGATCGCCAAGAAATTCGGGCGCATCGTCAACATCACCTCCGGCACGGTGAAGATGCCGCTTGCGGGACTGGATCTCTCATCCGGCGCACGGGCGGGCCTGACCGCCTTCCTCGCCGGCGTCGCGCGCTCGGTCGCGGCCTCAAACGTGACGATCAACTTCCTGCTCCCGGGCACGTTCGAGACCGACCGCCTGCGCTCGAACATCGAAGGCAACGCCAAGCGGCAGAACATCAGCTTCGATCAGGCCAAGGCCAATCGCATCGCGACCGTCCCGGCCAAGCGCTTCGGCACCGCCGACGAATTCGGCGCGGCGTGCGCCTTCCTCTGCTCGGCGCAGGCGGGCTATCTCACCGGCCAGAACATCCTGCTCGACGGCGGCGTCTTCCCGGCCGCTTTCTGACGAACGCCGCTCTCAATTCGCCGGCACGATCATCTTGCCGATCGGCCAGAGCGCAAGGCCGGCAAGTTTCAGATGCGCCCAGG
>JAEWCJ010000031.1 GCA_023390695.1 Pseudomonadota bacterium
TGCGCGTGCGCGACACCGGCGTCGGCATGAGCGAGAAGGACATCGCGACCGCGCTGGAGCCATTCCGGCAGCTCGGCACCGCATCGCGTCCCGACTCGCATGGCAGCGGGCTCGGATTACCGCTGACCAAGGCCCTGGTGGAAGCCAACAGCGCCCGCTTCTCGATCAGGAGCGCGGTCAATTCCGGGACGCTGGTGGAGATCGTGTTCCCGCCGGTGCGCGCCGCCGAATAGCCGTCACGGATGCGTGACGGCGACTGACTTTCGCCACCTTCGCGCATATCATGACAAAGATGCGCAAGCTCGCGATTGCGATATTGACGTTCGGTGTGATCTCAGCGTCGGCGCTGTCAGCGCGCGCAGCCGAAGCGGTCGATCTTTTGCTTGTGCTCGCCGCCGACGTCTCGCGCTCCGTCGACCAGCCGAAATTCCAGTTGCAGCGCGACGGCTATGCCGCCGCCGTCACCGATCCGCGCGTGCTGGAAGCGATCTCGACCGGCATGCACCGGCGCATCGCGATCTGCTTTGTCGAATGGTCGGGCGCCGGCGCACACAAGCTGGTCATCGACTGGATGATGATCGACGGCACCGCGGCGGCGCGTCGATTCGCCGACGCGATCGTCGAGGCGCCGCGCTCCTTTGCCGACCGCACCTCGATCTCCGGCGGCATCGAATTCGCGATGACGCAGTTCGAGCGCGCCCCGTTCGAGAGCAAGCGGCGGACCATCGACGTGTCCGGCGACGGCACCAACAATTCCGGCCGCGACGTCGTCGCCGTGCGCGACGAGGCGCTCGCCAAGGGCATCACCATCAACGGTCTTGTCATCCTCAGCGAACGGCCGCTGGCCTGGAATCCCGAACACACCAATCCGGCCGGCGGGCTGGCGCAGTATTACCGGGAGAATGTCATCGGCGGCCCCGGCGCCTTCGTCATCGTGGCGGAGAATTTCCGCTCCTTCGGCCAGGCCCTGATCAACAAGCTGGTCGCCGAGATCGCCGCGCAGCCGGTGCCGGTCGATCTCGCCGGCCGGCGGTGACCCCGGCCGGACATGCGGCAAATTGGCGGGGCAGGCGATCCTCGTGTCGGCTCAGGGCGCAAGCGCAAACTTTCGATTCATTCCAGAGTAAACAGTCTGGAAATGTTCTAAGATATTGAAGTGTCACGGGAATTTATCTTGACCCGTTGCGTTCTCTCTTCATACGAACACACTCATCAAGAGGGAGCGCTTCCATGGCAGCCGTCACCGCCCGCGCATTCGCGCGCATTTCCATTGCAACCCTGATCGCCGTGACCACGGCCGATTTCGCCGCCGCGCAATCCGGGGAAGTGAATCTCTATTCCTATCGCGAGCAGAAGCTGATCCAGCCGCTGCTCGAGGCCTTCACCAAGGACACCGGTATCAAGGTGAATGTCGTGTCCGCGTCCTCCGGCCTGGAACAGCGCATCAAGACCGAGGGCGCCAACAGCCCCGCCGACGTGCTGCTCACCGTCGATATCGGCCGCCTCGAAGATGCGGTGCAGGCCGGTATCAGCCAGCCGATCAAGTCCGACGTCGTCGAGAAGACGGTGCCGGCGCAATACCGCGATCCGGAAGGCCATTGGGTCGGCGTCTCGATGCGCGCGCGCGTCATCTACGCGTCCAAGGATCGCGTGAAGCAGGATGCGATCACCTACGAAGAACTCGCCGATCCGAAATGGAAGGGCAAGATCTGCACCCGCTCCGGCAAACACATCTACAATAATGCGCTGATCGCCGCCTATATCGCCAAGCACGGCGAGGCCAAGGCCGAGGAATGGCTGAATGGCGTGAAGGCCAATCTGGCGCAGAAGCCGACCGGCGGAGACCGCGAGCAGGCCCGCGAAGTCGCCGCCGGCAAGTGCGACATCGGTATCGGCAACACCTATTACTACCCGCTGATGCAGAACAATCCGAAGCAGAAGGACTGGGCCGACGCCACCAAGGTGATCCTGCCGACCTTCGCGGGCGACGGTACGCATGTGAATATTTCCGGCGTGATGCTGGCCAAGAACGCGCCGAACAAGGCCAATGCGATGAAGCTGATCGAGTGGCTGCTCGGCGACACGGCGCAGCACATGTATGCCGACAGCGTCTACGAATACCCCGTCAAGGCCGGCATCAAGGTCAACCCGGCGGTGGCGAGCTTCGGTGCGCTGAAGGCCGACACCCTGCCGATCGCGAAGGTCGGGCAGAACAAGAAAGCCGCGGCCAATCTGGTGGACAAGGTCGGGTTTGATAACTGAGGTTCTGTTTGTGTCGTCCCGGCCAAGCGCGTGTAACGAGCGCGAGCCGGGACCCATAAACACCGAAGCTGATGGATATGGGTCCCCGCTTTCGCGGGGACGACCGATCGATGAGTTGAGATGACTGTCGCAACAGCGAGCGAAATAATCCGGGCGCCGTGGAGCTTTCTGCGGCGCTCGCATGTTTTTGCGACCGCCCTCGTCCTGCTGCTGGCCGCCGCCGTGCTCGCTCCGATCGTCAGCCTCGCCGTCATCGCGATGCAGGGCGACGCCGAGATCTGGCCGCATCTCGCCGCCTACGTGCTGCCGAAGGCGATCGCCGATACCGCGCTGCTGCTGGCGGGCGTCGCAGCCCTCACGACCATCGTCGGCATCGGGACCGCGTGGATCGTCACCACCTACCAGTTTCCCGGCCGCGACGCGCTGTGCTGGCTGCTGCCGCTGCCGCTCGCCTTCCCGACCTATATCGTCGCCTATGTCTATGCCGACATCTTCGATTCCGCCGGACCGGTGCAGTCGCTCTACCGGGCGCTGTTCGGCTATGCGACCGCCGCCGAATACTGGTTTCCCCCGATCCGCTCGCTGGGCGGCGCGATCCTGCTGATCGGCATCGTGCTCTATCCCTATGTGTTCCTTGCCGCGCGCGCGATGTTCCAGACGCAGAGCGCGTCGCTGATCGAGGTCGGCCGCACGCTCGGCGCCTCGCGCTGGATGCTGGCGCGGCATGTCGCCTTGCCGCTGGCGCGGCCGGCGCTCGCGGTCGGGCTGTCGCTCGCCCTGCTGGAGACGCTGAACGACATCGGCGCCAGCGAATATCTCGGCGTGCAGACGATGACGCTGTCGATCTTCAACACCTGGATCAACCGCTCCAGCCTGCCGGGGGCAGCGCAGATCGCCTGTGTGATGCTGATCGTGATCGTCGCGCTGATGGCGCTGGAACGGCATGGCCGCCGCCACAAGCGCTTCATCGTCTCCGCCCGCCGCGCCCGCATCGTGCCGCGCATCCCGCTCAAGGGCCGCGCCGGTTTCATCGCGTTCGCGCTCTGCGTGCTGCCGGTGCTGCTCGGCTTCGTCGTGCCGGCCGCGCGGCTCACGCTGGAAGTGATCCAGCGCGGCCTGATCTTCGGTTTCGATTCCGACCTGATCGGCCACACCCTCACCACCGTGACGCTGGCGGCGAGCGCCACCGCGATCGCGATCGCGCTCGGACTGGCGGCGGCGATCTGCGTGCGCCTGGCGAAGACGCGTTTCGCCGGCACCGCGCTGGTGATTGCCGGCCTCGGCTACGCCGTGCCGGGCACCGGGCGGGCGCTCGGGCTGATGACGCCGCTGGTGCGGATCGACGAAGGCTTCAACGCGCTGGCGCGCCTGTTCGGCGCGCCGCATCTCGGACTGATCCTGGCCGGCTCCAGCGCCGCTTTGGTCATCGCCTATGTACTGCGCTTTCTCGCCATCGCCACCGGCTCGGCGCAGGCCGGGCTCGCCCGCATTCCGCATGAGATCGACGACGTGGCGCGCACGCTGGGCACAAGACCGGCCGGCATCGCGCGGCTGATCCATCTGCCGCTGTCGCGCGCCGCGCTCGGCGGCGCCGCGTTGCTGGTGTTCGTCGATTGCCTGAAGGAATTGCCGGCGACGCTGCTGCTGCGCCCACTCAATGTCGAAACGCTGTCGACCTACATCTACCAATACGCGACGCGCGGCAATTTCGAGGAAGGCTCGCTCGCCGCACTGCTCATCGTCGCGGTCGGCATCCTGCCGGTGATCTATCTGACGCGCTTCTCGGAGATCGCCCCTGCGCCGGTGGCGAGTTCGTCGCGCTGACGCTGAATCAGCGGAACAGGTTCAATCCGAACCGGTAACTCAGCCCGAGTTTTGCGGTGAACTGGTTGAGATCGCCGGCCTTGGCGATGGGCGAGTCGGCGGCCTCGCCGACCAGGCGTTCATATTCCAGCGAGCCGAGCATCGACCATTGCGGGGTGAAGGCATAGCGCGCGTTCAGTTCGGCGCCGACGCCCTTGATGCCGCCGTCGGGATTGAAGGCGACCAGACCGGAGGTCAGCGATTCCGCCGGCGTCACCCCGAGATAGGTGCGCATATATTCGGCGGAGGCGTAGCTCATGCGCGGGCCGAAGCTGACTTCCGTCGCCGGCGTCGGACTGAAGGTGACGTCGAGACCGGCCTCGCCGACAAAGCCCTCATGGCCGCCGAACCCGCGCCGCAGCGAGGCATGCGCGCGGAACATGCCGAAGGTATAGGCGAATTTGCCGCCGACCTCGAAGGCCGTGTCGACGTTGTTGAGACCGTGCAACGCGGTGAAATCGGCGCTGTCGCGCTTGCGCACGAAGCGGAAGGAGGGACCGAAGGAGAAACCGTCGCGGCGGGCGTTGCCCTTCACCTCGCCGAGGCCGGGCAGCCACAGATAATGCAGGGTGACGATCGGCCAGGGCGTCAGGCGATAATCGCTGGCGCCCTCATAGGCCGGGCCATAGGCGCCGCCCATACCGACCTCCAGCACGAGATCGTAATTGCGCATCGCCTCCCCGGCCTGCACCGGCGGCACCACGGGACCGCGCGGCAGATCGGCGGCGCCGGCGGCACCCGCCAGCAGCGGCAGCGCCAAAGCAGAGAGAATGAGAGTCCGGCTGAGAGACATGCTTGTTTTCCGGTTCGGCAGCCGCAGTCGCGGCCGAAATTCACCGCCGCACCAGAGCATAAACCCGTGACCGAAAGGTTAGAGGTGTGCCGGTAAGCAAGAGGCCGCGGGAGGAAGATATCGGGAGACCGGACAACGGGGAATATACGCCGTCCGGCGTATTCAACCGGACCTACCGTCCGAGCCACCGCCGCAGCCAGCGCGGCGGCGGATCGCGCGGAGTGTCGAAGCAATAATCGGCGGCCGATTTCGGATCCGGCGATTGCTGCCCGGGATCCTTCGACTTCAGCGACAGGCCGCGCCAGAAGCCGACCAGGCAGCCGAACACGAGGGCCGCACCGAGCAACGTGGGCAACGCATGCAGAAAAACGGCAAAGGCTTCATTCATCATGACGACCGGAGCGCAACATGGAGGGCCTATCGTCGTTTGTCGCCGCCCTCGCGTCCCCGGTTCACGCCGCGGCCCCCGCAGTCGTCATCACATCCGCGGCATCACATCCGCGGCTTGTCCCCATCCGGCGGCACCGGATCGACCAGCGGCCGGTCTTCATTCGGCGCTGGCGCCGGCGGATCTTCCACGGGATAGGGTTTTCCGGGCTGCTCCACCGGCGGCTTGCTGGGCTGGGGCGGATCGCGATCAGGTTTTTCAACGGGTCCTTTTGCCATCTTTTTCAACGTATTGCCGCAGCGATCCGTTCCCTGCAGTGATCGCAGGAGATGCGCTCCATAAATACATCGGCAGTCAAGGCATAACGCGACGGGCAGTGCTGCGACCATATGGCACTGCTTTCTTCACGCGGTTATCGCGTTAGCGTCTCTCCCAATCAAAACAACGGGAGGGGACCCAAATGGAAGGACTCTTGCTGATCGGCGCCTATGTCGTGGTTGCCGCCGTCGGGGAAGCCATCGCTGTCAGTCTCGGATTGATCACCGACAGCATCAACGAAACAATGAGCCTGCTGGTCTTCTTCGTATTCTCCGCGCTCTTCCTCGGACTTGCGTGGCCCGTCGCCCTCCGCATCTCGGGACGGTTCTCCAAAAATCCCTGAGCTGTTTGGGTCCGCACGCCGGTCTTCGGTTTCGCGACCATAGCCAGCGTCCGTCATTGCAGATGCGGGCGCGGAAGTTTCCGCCGTCCGGGCCGCGTGCTTGCGCACGCGCCCGGGACAAGCAACACGCGCGCAGCAATTATGTGCGCAGCTCCGACAGATCCTTGTACAGGTCCAGCGCCTCCGGATTGGCCAGCGCCTCGGTATTCTTCACCGGCCGGCCGGCGACCACGTCACGCACCGCAAGCTCGGTGATCTTGCCGGACTTGGTGCGCGGAATGTCGGCGACCTGCACGATCTTCGCCGGCACGTGGCGCGGCGAGGCGCCGGTGCGGATCTTCAGCTTGATCTTGTCGCGCAGGGCATCGTCCAGCGCGGTCCCCTCCTTCAGCCGCACGAACAACACGACGCGCACGTCATTGTCCCAGTCCTGGCCGATGGCGATGGCTTCCAGCACCTCCGGGATCTGCTCGACCTGCGCATAGATTTCCGCGGTGCCGATGCGCACGCCGCCAGGATTGAGCGTCGCGTCGGAGCGGCCGTGAATGATCAGGCCGCCATGCCTGGTCCATTCGGCGAAATCGCCGTGGCACCAGACATTATCGAAACGCTCGAAATAGGCGGCGCGATATTTCTTTCCGTCCGGATCGTTCCAGAACATCACCGGCATCGAGGGGAAGGCCCTGGTGCAGACGAGTTCGCCCTTCTCCTCCACGACATGCCGGCCGTCGTCCGACCATACGTCCATGGCAAGCCCGAGGCCCGGGGCCTGGATCTCGCCGCGATAAACCGGCGCCGTCGGATCGCCGAGCACGAAGCAGGAGACGATGTCGGTGCCGCCGGAGATCGAGGCGAGGTGCAGATCCTTTTTGATGTCGGCATAGACGTAATCGAAGCTCTCGGCGGCGAGCGGCGAGCCGGTCGAGGTCATCACCTTCATCGCGGAGAGATCGTGCGTCTTCGCCGGCGCAAGCCCCGCCTTCTTGCAGGCGTCGATATATTTCGCCGAGGTGCCGAAGACGGTGATGCCTTCGTCCTGCGCATAGTCGAACAGCACTTCCGGCCGGGGCGCGAAGGGCGAGCCGTCCCACAGGACCAGCGTCGCGTCGCTGGCGAGGCCGGTGACCAGCCAGTTCCACATCATCCAGCCGAGCGTGGTGAAGTAGAACAGCTTGTCGCCCGCATGCAGGTCGCAATGCAGGCGGTGTTCCTTCAGATGCTGCAGCAGCGTGCCGCCGGCGCCGTGCACGATGCATTTGGGAATGCCGGTGGTGCCGGACGAGAACAGAATATAGAGCGGATGGTTGAACGGCATCCGCGCGAAAGTCAGCGGCTTGGCCGAGAAGGGTTTGGCGAACGCCTCCAGCGTGGTCGCGCGCGGCAACGCCGCGGCCACGTCCGACGCCGTATCAAGATACGGCACGATGACGATCTGCTGCACCGTGGGCAATTGCGCAGCAATCGCCCTGAGCCGCTCGGTCAGGTCGATCTTCTTGCCGTTGTACCAATAGCCGTCGACCGCAAAGAACACCTTCGGCTCGATCTGGCCGAAGCGATCCAGCACCCCGCGTTCGCCGAAATCGGGCGAGCAGGACGACCAGATGGCGCCGATCGACGTCACCGCCAGCATCAGCGCGATCGATTCCGGCAGGTTGGGAAGCATCGCGGCGACGCGGTCGCCGGGCTGAATGCCGGCCTCGCGCAGCGCCTGCTGGGTGCGCGAGACCAGATTGCGCAACTGGTCCCAGGTCACGCTATAGGCGGCCTTGTCCTCGCCGCGAAATATCATGGCGGGGCCGTCGCCGGTCTTGCGCAGGAGATTCTCGGCGAAATTGAGCGTCGCGTCCGGGAAGAATTGTGCGCCGGGCATCTTGTCGCCGTCGACCAGGCGGCGTTCGCCCTTGTCGCCGATCACCCCGCAATAATCCCAGACCATGTCCCAAAATTCGGCGCGCTGCGCGACCGACCAGGCATGCAGGTCGCGGTAGCTCTGAAGCGCGGTGCCGTGGCGGGCATTCACCTGTCCGATGAAGCTATGGATCTGGGCCGCCGCCGCACGCTGCGGGCTCGGCGTCCACAAGGGCTGGTCTGCCATGCTGTCCCCTCACTCACTCATAAATGTCTGAAACCAGACCTGTTTTCCACATGCAAGCGCCGGACATACCCGCATCCGGCCCCAAAAGCGACACAGACCCCACCCATGGTTGCGGCCAAGTTGCGCGCTCGGACCCGCCCGGTATAGTCCGGCGGCGTCCAGCTCTAAATCGGAAAAAAACTCTTGTCCGCAGTCACCGGCTTCAAGCGCCTGGGATTTGCCATTGCTGCCCTCGTGCTGGTCATGTTCGGGGCCTTGGCGGTGGTCTCCTTTCTCGTCTCGGCCGACCAGGTCCGCGATGCGGTCAAGGCCGAGATCAAGGCCGTGACCGGCCTTGATCCGCTGCTGCGCGGGGAGACCCAGGTTTCGCTGTTCCCGACCGGCTCGGTGAGCCTGTCCGATGTCATTCTCGGCGACGCCAATGCGGAAGAGCCGCCGCTGGTAGCGGAAAAGCTGACCGCGCGGCTGCGTTTCTTCCCGCTGCTGTTCGGGCGGATCGAGGTGTCGGATGTCGCCCTCGTCAATCCGCGCATCGCGCTGATCCTGAACGAGGACGGATCCTCGAACTGGTCGCCGCTGATCGCGGCGCTGCGGCGCAATTTCGACCCGAAGGCGCTGAGCGCCGAGAAGACGGTCTCGTTCTCGGAAATTCTCGTCACCGGCGGCACCGTCTGGCTGCAGGACAAAAGACGCGGAATCACCGAACGGCTGCGCGAAGTGAACATGTCGCTGGCCTGGCCGGCGATTTCCAAAAGCTTCGCCGCCACCGGGCGCCTGACCTGGCGCTATGAGCCGCTGGAGCTGAGCGTCACCCTCGCCGATTTCTCCGCCGCCCTGCAGGGCGAGCGCTCCGGGCTGAAGATCCGCGTCGCCGGACCGCCGCTGAAAGCCGCCTTCGACGGCGCCATGGGCCATCGCCCGACGCTGAAGATCGACGGCGCGCTCGCCGTCGATTCGCCATCACTGCGCCGCGCGATGATCTGGGCCGGCGGCCAGCCACTGCCGGGCGGCGGCTTCGGCAAGTTCTCGCTGAAGGCGCAGACCAATGTCGTGGCAGGCACCGTCGCGCTGACGCAGGCCAATCTGGAAATCGACGGCAATGCCGCCGAGGGCGTCCTGACCTTCGCCAGCGAAGGCCGGCAGGTCGTACAGGGCACGCTCGCCGCCGACGAGATCGACCTGACCCCCTATGTCTCGACCATCCGCGTCCTCGCCGTCAACGACCGCGAATGGAGCCGCACTCCGCTCACCCTCGACGGGCTGACGGCGAACGAGCTCGATCTGCGTCTCTCCGCCGGCAAGATGACGATCGGCACCGCAAAACTCGGGCGCACCGCCATCGCTGCCAATCTGCGCGAGGGGCGGCTGAATGTGACGGTAGGCGAATCGCAAGCCTTCGGCGGCGTGATCCGGGGATCGGTCGCACTGGCGGCATCCAGCCGCGGCGCCGATTTCAGATCGCAGCTGCAATTCTCCAACGTCGATCTTGAGAACTGCATCGGCGAGTTGTTCGGCATCCGCCGCATCACCGGCAAAGGCAATCTCAGCCTCACGCTCGACGGCTCCGGCAGCAATGTGCATGCGCTCACCCGCACGCTGAACGGAACTGCGACCCTGACCGGCGCCAAGGGCGCGTTGACGGGATTGAATGTCGAACAATTGCTGCGCCGGCTGGAGCGGCGGCCGCTCTCCGGCGGCAGCGAATTCCGCACCGGCCGCACGCCGTTCGAGACGCTCGGCGTCGACATCAAGGTCGCACATGGCATGGCCAATGTGGAGAATGTCACGCTCGAGGGCCCGGCGGTGAAGCTGTCGCTCAGCGGACAGGCTTCGATCCCCGCGCGCGATCTCGACCTGAAAGGCGTCGCCACCCTGCTCGGCAATGCCAATGTTTTCGAGTTGCCGTTCGTGGTCTACGGTCAGTGGGACGATCCGGTGATGCTGCCGGACCCGCAAATCCTCATTCGCCGCTCCGGCGCCGCGGCCCCGCTGCTCGACGCCGCGCGCGAACGCAAGACACGCGATCTGATGCGCTCGGCGATCGAAAAGCTCAGCGGCAAATCCGCGCCCGCATGCGCGGAGAGCGAAGCGCCCGCGCCCGCCTCGGCCACCGCGCCCGAAGAGACAGCGCCGGCCGAACCGGCCGAAACCGCCGCGCAGCCGACCGAAGCTGCCGCACAGCCGGCGGAATAACGTTTTCAGCCGGGGCTTTCCAAGGCCACCGGCATTGCGGGTCGGGTCTGCGCATCACGATGACGCGAGTGCTGCATCGCCCACGCGTCTTCCGCCTCAGGCTGCCTGATAGATCATGATGTAGTTGCCGCAGGTATCGTCGAACACGGCCATCGCCGGTCCCGCCTCGGGCTTGTCCGGCTTGCCCTTGAACGCCACGCCCGACGCGGTCAAGCGTTCGTACTCCTTGTCGATGTCGTCGACGGCAAAGGCGGTGAGCGGTATGCCGGCATCGTGCAATGCCTTCTGATAGGTCCTGGCGAAATCGAAGCCGGCCGGCTCCAGCACCAGTTCGGTGCCGTCCGGCGCATCGGGCGAGACCACGGTCAGCCAGCGCGCACCGCCCGCCGGAAAATCCTGCTTTTTGATGAAGCCGAGCTTCTCCGTGTAGAATTTCTCGGCCTTGTCCTGATCGTCCACCATGACGCTCGACAGCGTGATTTTCATTGCGCCGTGTCTCCTCTGTCTGACAGCCGATTGCGATCAGTGCGCCACAAGCCCTGCCGGAAAGCGGTCGGCAACGAGGTTGAGCCGGATGCCGTGCTCCAGCAGCGCTTTCGCGCCCGCCAGCACCAGCGAAAAGCCCTGCGTGGAATCGATCGCCTGCTGCACGATGCTGCCGCCATCACCCTGAAAGCCGGTATTGACGATCTCGACAAAGGTGCCGTTTTCATGCGGCGTGAATGTCCATTCCACCGTGGTCGGGCTTTCATCGGGGCCGCCCCACTCGATCTCGATGCGCCGATGCGGCTCGACGGACGTCACCACGACATCCGCGAAGACGCCGTACATCTTCCAGTCCCACCGGATCTTCTTGCCGGTCTCCAGCCGCGCGCTGCCATGCGTGAACCAGAACTGGGTGGTCAGCGCGGGATCGACGAAGGCTTCGAACACCTCCGCAACCGGGCGGCGGATCAGCATGCCCGTTTTGGCCACCGGCGGCGCGTCGAGCGTGAAACTGGTCATTGAAGAGTCCCTGCAAATTTCGTGTCACGTGTCCGCAAAGCGGCGGGCGTATTCGGCTTCCAGCGCGGCATGCGTCGACCAGAACGGACGCGGCGCGACGCCGTTGAGCTGATCCTCGAGAATGCCGGTATGCGCGTGCCAGCCGGCGGCAACGCTGAGCATGTTGCCGCGGCTGCCGAGCCGTACATGCGTGATGACCAGCAAGGTGTCCCCGCCGCGGGCGGACAATTCAAACGTCACTTCCGAATCTTGCGGATTGCCCCAGGTATAAGCCAGCACATGCGGCGGCTCGCAGCGGGTGATGACGCCATGCATGCTGTGGCCGCATTCCATCGCCTTGTATTTTTCGGGAATGTCCTTTTCGGCGGAGAGATCGGCGTGATGGAAATCGAGCGTCACCTTGCCGCCGACGCGCAGCTCCATCTCGCCGGGCGCCAGCCAGGTGCCGCGCTTCGTCGAGTCGGTGAGATAGGCCCAGACCCGCTCGACCGGGCCCGGCAGCAGACGTTCGAGGCGCACGGTCTCCGGCGCGGTGACGGCGCCGTACTTTTCGTTGTTTCCGCTCATGTCGGCCTCCGCCGTTTCTGGCCCGCATCAACGGCCTTCAATTCCCGCTCCAGCAGATCCAACCGGTGGCTCCAGAAGGCGCGCTGTTCCTCGATCCAGGCGGCTGCGGCGTCGAGCGGCTCGGGATTGGCGGCGAGGAAATGCTCCCGGCCCTCTTTCCGGCGCGTCACCAGTTGCGCACGTTCCAGCACCTGGATGTGTTTCGACACCGCGTTGAGCGACATGTCGAAGGGCCGCGCAAGCTCCGTCACCCGCGCCTCGCCCTGGGTGAGCCGCTGCAAAATGGCCCGCCGCGTGGGATCGGCGAGCGCCATCAATGTGTGGTCAAGGGCCGTCTGCAGGCTCATAGCTATCATTCAACCTTTTGGTTGAATGATAGCCCGGGATCCGCCGGAGTCAACGGGTTCGGCCCGCCGTGCCGGCGCACAGCCGATGGGGTATGATCGCAGCGGACGAATCAGACGCTGGCCTGCCGCAACCAAGGTGCGCCGATGCTTCCTCGCCTGATCCTGTCGCTGCTCAAGATCATGGTGGCTTCGCTGATCGTCGGCGCGATCCTTTCGCATTTCGGAATCACCACCGACAAGCTGCTGAGCGAGATCGGCGTGTCACCGGAGAGCATTGCCGAGATCGGCCGGCAGACTTGGGACTGGGCCATGCCCAACGTGATCCTCGGCGCGATCTTCATCCTGCCGGTCTGGTTCGTGATCGTCCTGTTCAGCCCGCCCGGCCCGAGCCGGGAATAACGGCGCAGGTCACATCGGCGCGCCAGGTCACATCGGCGCACCAAGAGCGCCGTGCTGATCGCTTTGCGCGACATTGCGCTTGGACAAGAGCGAGGCGACCACGACGATCAGCGCCACCACCGCGATCATGATGGTGCAGATCGCGTTGATCTCCGGCTTCACGCCGAGCCGCACCTCCGAATAGATGCGGATCGGCAAGGTGGTGGCGCCGGGGCCGGTGGTGAAGCTCGCGATCACGAAATCGTCGAGCGAGAGCGTGAAGGCGAGCATCCAGCCCGACAGGATGGCAGGCAGGATCAGCGGCAGCGTCACCGTGAGAAAGGCGCGCCACGGCGGACAGCCGAGATCCATCGCCGCCTCTTCCAGCGACCAGTCGAAGGACAGAAGCCGCGACTGCACGATCACGGTGACGAAGCACATGGTCAGCGTGGTATGCGCAAGCGTCGTCGTCCAGAAGCCGCGATCGAAATTGAGCGCGACGAACAGCAGCAGCAGCGACAGCCCGATGATGACCTCCGGCAGCACCAGCGGCGCATAGATCATCGCCGAGAACGGCAGCCGGCCGCGGAAATAGCCGGCGCGCACCAACGCCAGCGCGGCGAGCGTGCCGAGAATGGTCGCGGCGGTGGCGGACAACAGTGCGATGCGCAAGCTGACCCAGGCCGCCTGCAGCATGGCGCTGTCTTCCAGCAAGGCGCGATACCAGCGCAGCGACCAGCCGCCCCAGACGGTGACCAGCTTGGAATCGTTGAACGAGTAGATCACCAGGATGGCGATCGGCAGATAAAGGAACGCCAGACCGAGCGCGAGCGAGGCCAGATTGAAGCGGGAGAAGCCGCGCAGCATGTCAGCGGCCCTCCAGTTCGCGCGTCTGCAGACGCTGATAGATCATGATCGGGACCAGCAGCATCGCGAACAGCACGATGGCGAGCGCCGACGCCACCGGCCAGTCCTTGTTGGAGAAGAACTCGGTCCACAGCGTCTGCCCGATCATGATCGATTGCGAACCGCCGAGCAGGTCCGGGATAACGAATTCACCCACGATCGGAATGAAACACAGCAGCGCGCCGGCCATGATGCCGGGCAGCGCGATCGGCAGCGTCACCAGCCAGAACGCCTTCCAGCGCGGACAGCCGAGATCGGCGGCGGCTTCCAGCAGCGACTCGTCCATCTTCTCCAACGCCGCGTAGACCGGCAGCACCATGAACGGCAGATAGGAATAGACGATGCCGATATAGACGGCGGTGTCGCTGGCCAGCCAGCCGATGGGCTGGTCGATGATGCGCAGCGCCATCAGCACGTCGTTGAGCAGGCCCTCGCGCTGCAGGATGTTGATCCAGGCATAGATGCGGATGAGAAACGCGGTCCAGAACGGCAGGATGATCGCGGTGATCAGCAAGGGCTGCCAGCGCTGCGGCGCCCGCGCCACCGCATAGGCGACCGGCAGGCCGCAGATCGCCAGCAGGATGGTCGAGACCAGCGCGATTTGCAGGCTCTTGAGATAGGAGCCGATATACAGCATGTCGCCGAACAGGATGCCGTAATTCTCGAACGACAGCGCGCCGAAGAACTCCTTCAGTCCCTCCCAGCCGGCCGCGGGATCGAACACCGGCGTGTAGGGCGGCTGCGACATCGCCGTCTGCGAGAAACTGAGCTTGAGCACGATCAGGAACGGCAGGACGAAGAAAACCGCCAGCCACAGATAAGGCAGCGCGATCACGAGGCGCCGGCCCCAGCGCGTCTGCGCCAATCCGGTCTGCGAGATGCGGTTCATGGCGTCACACTTTCTCCGTTCGTCCCCGCGCAGGCGGGGACCCAAGCGAAAACCGGATTCCCGCTTGCGCGGGAATGAACGGAGTTTTGCGGCAGGCGATTGAGCCGGTGCATGGC
>JAEWCJ010000068.1 GCA_023390695.1 Pseudomonadota bacterium
CCTCCGGGCCGCCCGCAAGGAACAGCTTTGATATTGAAACCGTTAGGCAGGCAGGCTTAGATTTGTCGTGTTGAGTCCCGGCGGAAATGCCGGTCGCAACTGAAAGGGAAGGGACTCTGAGAACGCAAACGCTTCAGCGGACCAGCGCCACGGCGCCCCGCTCAGTCTCCAAGGTGCGTCCTGACGCTGCGGAGACCTTGCGCATCATCCTCGAGCATCTCGACGATATGAAAGCCGAGGATATCGTCACCATCGACCTCACCGGCAAAACCACAATCGCAGACACCATGGTGGTGGCCTCCGGCCGCTCCAACCGGCATGTCGGCGCGATTGCGGACGATGTGGTGGAGGCCCTGCACAAGGCCGGAGTGAAAGAGATCCGGACCGAGGGCCAGCCGCATTGCGACTGGGTGCTGCTCGATGCCGGCGATGTCATCGTGCATGTCTTCCGTCCCGAGGTGCGCGAGTTCTATAACATCGAGAAGATGTGGTCGGGCGATCATCGCTCCGGCAAACGCGCAAGCTGAGGACGAGACAAGGAGGCGGCGATGCGGGTGATCGTGCTCGCGATCGGCCGTCTGAAAGCGGGTCCGGAGACGGAACTCTGCGAACGCTATCGCAAACGCGCGACCCAGGCCGGGCGTCAGCTTGGGTTCCGCGACATTGAGCTTGTCGAGATTCGCGAGAGCCGCGCCGAGACCGCCGAGAAGCGCCAATTGGAAGAAGCCATTGCCCTGGCCAATGTGATCCCCGAGGGGGCGATCACCGTGCTGCTCGCCGAGACCGGCGAAAACCTGGGCAGCGCCGGACTTGCCGAAAAAATCAGGATGTGGCGGGACGAAGGCCGTCAGGCGCTGGTGTTTATCATTGGCGGGCCCGACGGGCTGGCCGGAACCCTGCAAGACAAAGCGAAAATGACCATCGCCTTCGGCACCGCGACCTGGCCGCATCAGCTGGTCAGAATCATGCTTCTGGAGCAAGTCTACAGGGCTGTCACAATCCTCGGGGGTCACCCATATCACCGGGCATAGAACTTTTGGCCAAGACCCGGCTTTGTGCGGACTGGCAAGGGGGCAGGTCTTATTCCCGCCACCGAGGCGAAGAAGATTAGCCGCGATTACCGAGCATATTGGAACTGGATGCGCCGATCCTGCCATTTTTTCGTGTTGCCCCGCGCAGCGATCGCGGCGACGGCGTTTGCCTTGCCGCTGGCGGTATTGGCGCAACCCGCTGCGGCCCAGGAAGCCGCTGACGTCCCTGGCCTGCGCGGCTCCACCGCGGAACGCGGACCGACGACCGAAGAAAGCATTCTGAAAGCGCGCGCGGCGGAGCTCGAAAAGGCCCGCGCCGAACAGCAGCGCGCCGTCGAAGCCGAGAAGAAACTGCGGCTTGAAATCGAGGCGATGGGAGCCGACCGCCGCAAGCTGAGCGCGGCGCTGATCGAAACCGCCGCCAGGATTCGCAACGCGGAAGACAGGCTGGGCAGCATCGAAAGCCGCCTCGAACCGCTTGAACAACGCGAGCGTGACGTGCGTCAGTCGCTGACCGATCGACGCGACGAGATTGCCGAAGTTCTGGCCGCCCTGCAGCGCGCCGGCCGCAGGACGCCGCCGGCCTTACTAATAAGCCCGGAAGATGCGCTGAAATCGGTCCGCAGCGCCATTGTGCTGGGCGCGATGCTGCCCGATATGCGCGACAAGGCCGAACGCCTCGCCGGCGAGCTGTCCGAACTGGCGCAATTGCGGGCCGGCATTGCGAACGAGCGGACCCAGCTCACGGCGGAAGTGCGCGCGATGGCCGTGGAACGCCAGCGCATGACGGCGCTTGTGGAAGAGCGGCAGAAGTCGCAATCCGAAGCCGAGCGGTCGCTGGAAACCGAACGCCGGACCGCCATCGAGATGGCCCGCCAGATCGACAATCTGAAGGATCTGGTCGCGCGGCTGGAACAGGGCGTGGAAAGCGCGAATCGCGCCGCCCGCGCCGCGGAACAGGCGACGGAAGATCAAAAGGGCGAGAACAGGCCCGACTTCGCGGCGTTGAAAGATCCGGGCCGGCTGACGCCGGCGGTCGCTTTCGCGTCGGCGCGCGGGATGTTACCCATGCCGGTGAACGGCGTGAAGATTCGCAATTTTGGCGCTGCGGACCGCTTCGGCGGCACCGAGCGGGGTATGTCGATTGCGACCCGTGCCGGCGCCCAGGTGACCGCGCCGAGCGACGGCTGGGTCGTCTATGCGGGACCGTTTCGCTCCTATGGCCAACTCTTGATCCTGAATGCTGGCGGCGGGTATCATATCGTTCTCGCGGGAATGGAGCGGATTTCCGTCGATATCGGCCAGTTTGTGCTGACCGGCGAACCAGTGGCCGTCATGGGAAGCGGGGCTGCACAGGTCGCGGCAGCGGTTCCCGTGGGGACCAGCCAACCGGTTCTCTATATAGAATTCCGCAAAGACGGGACTCCCGTCGATCCCGGCCCATGGTGGGCCAAAAGCGAAAGTGAGAAGGTTCGCGGATGATGCGCAAGACTCTTCTGGTTCTCATCGGTGCGGCAGCGGGCGCAGCGCTCACGCTGGTCGCGGTTCAGCCGCGCGTCATATTCAACGGCATGAGCGCCAATGCGGCGTCCTCGTCGGAGACCTACAGGAACCTCAACCTGTTCGGCGACGTGTTCGAGCGCGTGCGCTCCGACTATGTCGAAAAGCCGAACGACGGCAAGCTCGTCGAAACGGCGATCAACGGCATGCTCGCCGGCCTCGACCCGCATTCGAGCTTCATGGACGCCAAGAGCTTCCGCGACATGCAGGTGCAGACGCGCGGCGAATTCGGCGGCCTCGGCATCGAGGTCACGATGGAAGACGGCCTGGTGAAGGTGGTCGCGCCGATCGACGACACGCCTGCCGCAAAGGCCGGCGTCATGGCGAACGACATCATCACCCATCTCGAAGACGAGCCGGTTCAGGGCCTCACGCTGAACCAGGCCGTCGAAAAGATGCGCGGACCGGTGAACACCAAGATCCGGCTGAAGATCATGCGCAAGGGCCAGGACAAGCCGGTCGAAGTCTCGATCACCCGTGACATCATCCGCGTGCGCGCGGTGCGTGCGCGGACCGAGGGTGACGACGTCGGCTATATCCGCATCACCCAGTTCAACGAGCAGACCACCGACAACCTGAAGAAGGCGCTCGCCGATTTCGAGACGCAGATTCCGGGCAACAAGCTGAAGGGCTACATCGTCGACATGCGCAACAACCCGGGCGGCCTGCTCGATCAGGCCATCTCGGTGTCGGACGCCTTCCTTGAGAAGGGCGAGATCGTCTCCACCCGCGGCCGCAACGCCGAGGAAACCCAGCGCTTCAATGCCCGCGCCGGCGACCTGACCAAGGGCAAGCCGATCATCGTGCTGATCAATGGCGGCTCGGCCTCGGCGTCGGAAATCGTGGCCGGCGCGCTGCAGGACCACAAGCGCGCGACGGTGCTGGGCAGCCGTTCCTTCGGCAAGGGCTCGGTGCAGACCATCATCCCGCTCGGCGCCGGCAATGGCGCGCTGCGGCTGACCACGGCGCGCTATTACACGCCGTCCGGCAAGTCGATCCAGGCCAAGGGCATTTCGCCCGATATCGAAGTGCTGCAGGAGGTGCCGGAAGAGTTGAAGGCACGCGCCGAGTCCAAGGGTGAATCCTCGCTGCGCGGCCACCTCAAGGCCGATGGCGAAGAGCAGACCGGCTCGCAGTCCTACATCCCGCCGGATCCGAAGGACGACAAGGCGCTGAAGATGGCCACCGACCTGCTGCGCGGCACGGTGACCAACTCGGCCTTCCCGCCCAGCGGCAAGCGCGCCGCGCTGCCGCAATAGGGCTCGCAAAATCGAAATCCGAAAGGGCGGTCCAACGGGCCGCCCTTTTACTTTTGGCGGACCGCGATGGGCATCACGGTAAAGCAAGGGTTAACGATCCGCCCCCTAACCTCGCTCGCATGATTCGCGACGGTTCGGACCAGCCCGTGGACGATTTGACCGCGCCTCTCGGCACGCGCCCACGCCAACAGAAAAAGCCGGGACTTGCAGCCGTCCTTCCGCAGGCGCTGGCCGGCGCGCTCGGCCTTTTCATCCTGCTCTTCATTCTATGGGCCGCCATCGTTCACAACCCCATGGGCGGCGAACCCATCGTGACCGCGGCCCTGACGAAACAGGATGCAGCCGCGGCGCATAAATCCGACGATTCGCATGTCGGGCCCGGCCGCTATGACGGGCCGGGTTCCGCCCCGGCGGAGACGGCCGCGCCCGCCGCGCCTCCCGCCCTGCCCGGCACCAGGACCGTCACCATCATCGACGGCACCAGCGGCAAGCGGCAGGACGTGGTCATTCCCGGTCCCGCCAAGCGCGCGCCGGTCGACCCGAAGCTGCTGGAGACGTCGCGGCACGGCTCGATCCCCCGGGTTGCCCAGGACGGCACACGGCCGGCCGACACCTACGCACGCCCCCTGAAAACCGCGCAGGGCGGAACGCCCGACGGCCCGCGCATCGTGCTCATCATCGGCGGCCTTGGCATCGGCGCCACCAACACCATGGACGCGATCGGCAAGCTGCCCGGGCCGGTAACGCTGGCCTTCACGCCTTACGGCAATGACATCGGCAATTTCGTCGCGCGGGCGCGTGACGACAATCATGAGGTGCTGCTGCAGGTGCCGATGGAGCCGCACGATTATCCCGACAACGACCCGGGCCCGCAGACCCTGCTAACCACCCTGGCCGGCGAACAGAATGTCGACCGGCTGCACTGGCTGTTCAGCCGCTTTCAGGGTTATGTCGGCATCACCAATTTCATGGGCGCCCGTTTCACCGCCTCCGAACAGGCAATGGCGCCGGTGCTGCGCGAAGTCGCCCGCCGCGGCCTGATCTATGTCGACGACGGCTCCTCGCCGCGCAGCGTTGCCAGCCAGATCGCGGGCGCCAACAATCTGCCCTTCGCCAAGGCCGATGTGATGATCGATTCGGTGTCCTCGCCGGCCGAGATCGACAAGGCGCTCGCCCGGCTGGAAACGATTGCGCGCGACCGCGGAATGGCGATCGGCTACGGCAGCGGCCTGCCGGTCACCATCGAGCGCATCGCCGCCTGGGCCAAGGCCGCACAAAGCCGCGGCATCGTTCTGGCGCCGGTCAGCGCCGCCGCAGTGAAGCCGAAATCGTCGACGTAACATCTCCCCCCGGCGCAAGCGGGACCCATGGCCGCCGCTGTCTTTCCTGAATCCGAAGCGCTAGTGGTTATGGCCCCGGCTTGCGCTCGGTTCCCTCGCCTGGCGGGGACGATCCAATGGAATCCACAATGCGCCGTTACGAAGATCTTCCCTACCGCCCCTGCGTCGGCGTCGCCGTGCTCAATCGCGACGGCCTCGTCTTCATCGGCCGCCGCAGCGAAGGCCCCGAGCATGTCGACGACACGCATGCCTGGCAGATGCCGCAAGGCGGCATCGATGACGGCGAAGATCCCTGGCCGGCGGCTTTGCGCGAGTTATACGAAGAGACCAATATCCGCTCGGTCGAAAAGCTCGGCGAGATCGAGGATTGGCTGACCTACGACATCCCGCGCGAGATCGTCGGTCAGGCCTGGAAGGGAAGGTATCGCGGCCAGAAGCAGAAATGGTACGCCCTGCGCTTCACCGGCCCCGAAAGCGAGATCGACATCGCGCAGCCGGCCGGCGGCATCCACAAGCCGGAATTCGTCGCCTGGCGCTGGGAGCGCATGGAGAATCTTCCCGGCCTGATCATCCCGTTCAAACGCCCGGTCTATGAGCAGGTGGTGAAGGGCTTCGCGCATTTGTTCTGACGCAGGTCCGCGCGACGCACCTCCGAGGCTTTTAGCCGCATGCGGCTGCCGCGAAGCCGCCGCCACGGACGCTTAAGTGGCGCGCGGTCATTGTTGGAGAATCCAATCATCATGCTCGATGCGAAAAGTCTGCTCGATCAATTCCTCGGGACGGCCACCGGAAACCCGAACACTCCGCAGGCGCGCGGCGGCGGGATCGGAGATATCGCGGGAGGCCTCGGCAAGGCGCTGGGCGGCAATCTCGGCGGTGTCGGTGGAGGCGCGGTCGCGGGCGGGCTCGCAGCGCTTCTGCTCGGGTCGAAACAGGGGCGCAAGATTGCCGGCGGCGCGCTGCAGCTCGGCGGCATGGCCGTGGTCGGAGCGCTGGCCTACAGGGCGTACCAGAACTGGCAGTCGGGCAAATCCGTGACCCAGTCGACGGTCGCCGACAGTCCGGCCGGCCTGCTGCCGCCGCCGCAGGACACGCCGTTTGCGCCGGTCCAGGCCGACGAACAGCAGGCCCTGAGCCGCCATCTGCTGCGCGCGATGATCTCCGCGGCGAAGTCGGACGGGCATATCGACGCCAAGGAACAGGCGGCGATCTTCAGCGAAATGGACAAGCTGCCGTTGACCGCCGACGACAAGGCCTTCGTGATGGATGAATTGCGCAAGCCGCTCGACATCGATGCCGTCGCCCGTGCGGCGCGCACCCCGGAAGAGGCGGCCAGCATCTATACCGCATCGCTGCTGGCGATCGATGTCGATAACGCTTCCGAGCGCGCCTATCTCGGATTGCTGGCGGCGCGGCTCAATCTGGAGGACGCGCTGGTCAAGCATCTGGAAGCGACGGTGAGCGGCGCCACCGTCGCTGCCGCGCCGGCCGCGCGCGCCGGTTGACGGCTGCGACGACATCAGACGCACAATAAAAAAAGGCCGGGCATTGCCCGGCCTTTTTGAATTCATCGCCTGCCGCGACGTCAGTGCATCGCAGTGCCGGTGAGGTGATAATCCAGCGACTTGAAGTGATCCAGACGCTCGATCTCCCGGTCCAGCGCTTCGCTCGGCTGCATCTTCGCAACCCGCTGCTCGCTCTGCTTGATCTGCTCGGCGATCATCGCGCGATCCAGATCTTCCACCGAAGCCGCGACATCGGCCAACACGGTCAGGCCGGTCGGCGAGATCTCGGCGAAACCGCCAAGCACCACGACCTTCTCTTCCTTGCCGTTCTGATAGATCGTGAGAATGCCCGGCCGGATGATGGTGACTGTCGGGATATGCCCGGCCAGCACACCGAAATCGCCTTCGGAGCCGGGGACATCGACCTGCTCGACTTCACCGGAGAACAGCAGCTTCTCCGGCGAGACGAGATCGAACTGGAAGGTGGCCATGATGAACCTCAATTCTGGTCGTCCCGGCCGAGCGCGAAG
>JAEWCJ010000127.1 GCA_023390695.1 Pseudomonadota bacterium
GCCTCGGGCGGAGCCCCGACGTGGCCCGGGTGCCGGTTTGCGAGACCGGCCCGCGGGCGCCGCACCGGTCACGATCCGGAATTGCCGGACCGCGCCCAGAGGAGCCGCGCCGCCGCATCTCCGGCGACGCCCTCCCCTTCGTCCCGCCTTTCGCAACGCCTCGCGACAAGCGCCCCTCAAGCGGACGAGGTGACGCGGATAATAGTCCTATTGGGAAAATAGTCAATAGACATGCGCGGGCTTTGCAAAAGCAGTCATTCCGGGACGCGCGCGCAGATCTCGGATTTATCCGAGATGGACCCTGAAGTCGGCTGCAGCCGACTTGCGCCCGCGCGGACCCGGTGGCCGACGCCCCGGAATGACGAATGCGAGTTTGGCAAAGCGCCGCATCCGTGGAATTTCCGACGCCGACGTGCGGAGGCCTCTCACGTGCGCCCGCCGGTGCCGGATACAAGCCGCGCGAGCAGCGCGTCGACGATCGCCACCTGACCCTTCAGGATCTTGCGGCACGCCTCCTCCGGCGTGAACCAGCCGCCGCGGTCCGCCTCGGGGAAATTCTGCAGGCGGCCGGATCGCGGCGGCCATTCCAGCGCAAACACATTGCTCTGCATCCGCGCGGGATCGGCGTCGCCGGCGAGCGCAAAGGCGCGCACGATCTTGCCGCCGGGCTGTTTGAATTCGCCGAGATCGACGGCGTCACCCAGCGCGGCGAAGCCGGTTTCCTCGGTGAATTCGCGGCGGGCGGCCGTGAGCGGGTCTTCGCTGTCGTCGTAAAGCCCCTTCGGGATGCTCCAGGCGCCCTCGTCCTTCTTGACCCAGAACGGGCCGCCCGGATGCACGAGAAAGACTTCAGGCGTCTGGCCTGTCATGCGGTAGAGCAGAATGCCGGCGCTGCGTCGGGGCATGGCGGCAGATCATAAATGTTTTGCGACAGGACGTGGAAGCGGTGCAATCGCGCGCCGCGCACCTGCAGCGGCGTCGCATGCGTTTCGCCGTGGATTGTGCTTTGCGCCATACGGGTTACGGTGTTTCGACAGGAGACACGCAATGGACAATGTGATTGCCGACCTCACCGCCAGAATCCGCGCGCTAGAGGCCGAACTGGACGCCGAGCTCGCCCGGCGGCGGGCGGAGTTGCGGGTCGGGCTGGAAAATGGCCGCATCGCTTTCGAGAAGGAATTGTTGCGCCGGCATCGCGAACTGAAGACGGCGCTCTCGAGCTATCTCTGGAATGCGCGTCCCCTGGTGATCATCACGGCGCCGGTGATCTACGCCATGATCGTGCCATTCGTGCTGCTCGATCTGTTCGTCACCGTTTATCAGACGGTCTGCTTTCCGGTTTACGGCATCGCCAAGGTGAAGCGCGCCGACTATTTCGTGTTCGACCGGCACCATCTCGCCTATCTGAACGCGCTGGAAAAGCTGAACTGCGCCTATTGCTCCTATGCCAATGGCCTGGTCGCCTATGTGCGCGAGATCACCGCGCGCACGGAGCAATATTGGTGTCCGATCAAGCATGCCCGGCGGGTGGCCGGCGCGCATCCGCGCTATGCGATGTTCGACGATTACGGCAATGCCGAGGGCTATCAGGCGCGGCTGGCCGAATTGCGGGAAAAGCTGGCCAAAGATGATTGAATGCTGCGAGTTTGATCCAGATCAAGTTCGCCGTCGTCGCGATCCCTTCTAATGGCATTGCTGCGACGGCGTAGCGCCCATCTCGCGCCGCTGCAGGTTGCGGGCGCGCTCGGTAGGGTCCCACCCCGGCGCGTCCGCCATTTTTTTATGTCTGTACTTGTTTTTTGAATCTCGATAGGCCGGCCGTATGCGGACTCAGGTCGCCATCGTCGGAGCAGGACCGGCCGGGTTGCTGCTCGGTCAATTGCTGCACCGGCACGGCATCGATAACGTCATCCTCGAACGGCACACGCCGGAGCATGTGCTCGGGCGCATTCGCGCCGGCGTGATCGAGCAGGTCGCGGTCGATATGATGCATGAGGCGGGCGCCGGCGAGCGGCTGCGCCGCGAAGGGCTGGGGCATGAAGGCACCCAGATCGTCGCCGACGGCGAACGCCACCGCATCGATTTCAAGGAGCTGAGCGGCAGGACGGTGACGGTCTACGGCCAGACCGAGATCACGCGCGACCTGATGCAGGCGCGCCGCAGCAGCGGCGCCTCTTCGATCTACGAAGCCGAGGATGTCAGCCTGCATGATTTCGACTGCGCGGGCCTGCACGATTTCCACGGCAAGAAGCCGCGCGTGCGTTACCGCAAGGACGGCCGCGACTTCGAGATCGCCTGCGATTTCATCGCCGGCTGCGACGGCTTTCATGGCGTCAGCCGGCGGAGCGTGCCGCCGGAGCGGGTGCAGACCTATGAACGCGTCTATCCGTTCGGCTGGCTCGGGCTGCTGGCGGACACCCGGCCGGTATCGGACGAATTGCTCTATATCCGCCACGACCGCGGCTTTGCGCTCTGCTCGATGCGCTCGCCGACGCGCAGCCGCTATTACCTGCAATGCTCGCTGGCGGAAAATGTCGACGACTGGCCGGACGACCGGTTCTGGCACGAGCTGCAATTGCGGCTGGACGATCAGGCGCGCCACGATCTGGTGACCGGACCCTCGCTCGAGAAAAGCATCGCGCCGCTGCGCAGCTTCGTGACCGAGCCGATGCGTTTCGGGCGGCTGTTTCTCGCCGGCGATGCCGCCCATATCGTTCCGCCGACCGGCGCCAAGGGCTTGAATCTCGCCGCCAGCGACGTGCGCTATCTCTCGCAGGGCTTTATCGATTTCTACAGGGGCAATTCGGCATCGGGTCTGGATCTGTATTCCACGCGCGCGCTGGCGCGGGTGTGGCAGGCCGAACGCTTCTCGTGGTGGATGACCACCATGCTGCACACTTTCCCGGACAATAGCGGCTTCGACCACAAGCTGCAGCGCGCCGAACTCGATTACGTGTTCCGGTCGCGCGTCGCCGCCACCGCGCTGGCGGAGCAGTATGTCGGCCTGCCGTTCTGACTTTGCGATTATGATCCGCCCGGCTTGAGGATCGACCAGACCGGCTGGCCGAGCGCGCCATCGAGCGCAATGGTGAATTGCCGCAGAGCGGCGGGCGCCTGGTCGCTGTAGCCATAGGCCATCACCGCGAACAGCAGCGGCGGGATCACCAAGAGCCATAGCGCGCCGCGCAGAAGGCTTGCGACGAGCTGTTTGCGGCGCTCGGCGTCCTTTTTCGGGTTGGGAATGCGCGGCGGAAGATAGGTCATCGGTCCCTGTCGGTTGGTGTCACGCCGGCGGGCGCGATCGCCGGGCCGCGGCAAGGCGCGACCCGGCAATCCATGTCACGAATTACGGACAGGATGGATGCGCGGGGGCATAGGCGGCAACGACTCCGTCATCGACGGCCAGGCCCGCGCCTGACATGCGAACGCGAACGGGATGCGAGCACGCGGATCAGGCCGCGCTCTTCCTGCCCCAGAGCCGCGCCGAGGCGATGTCGGCGCCGTCGCGCAACGCCTTCAGCTTCAGCCACACCGCCGGCTCCACCACCCATTCGCGGTTGGTGAAGGTGCCGAAGCCGCAATCGGTGGAGGCCACCACGCGCTCGCGGTCGCCGACCGCGGCGACGGCGTCCTCGATGCGGCGCGCCACCACTTCCGGATGCTCGACGATATTGGAGGTGGTCTCGATCACGCCGGGAATGAGAAGCATGTCCTTCGGCAGCGGATGCTGCTTGAACGCGGCATATTCATGCGCGTGGCGCGGATTGGCGAACTCGATCGAGAGCGCGCCGACATTGGCCTGGTAGAGCGCCGGCAGGATGACCGACATCGGCACGTCGTGGATATGCGGGCCTTCCCAGTTGCCGAAGCAGACATGCAGCCGCACGCGGTCGCGCGGAATGCCGGCAATGCCGGTGTTGATGGCGGCGACCTGCTTCTCGACCTGCGCGGCGAATTGCGCGTCGGTGAGATCGCGGTGGAACATGGTGCGGTCCATGGCGAGATCCGGCGCGTCGATCTGCACGATAAACCCGGCCTTGTGGATCGCCTGGTATTCCTTGCTCATCTCGCGCGCCAGCACGTCGAGATAGGCGTCATGCGAGGGGTAATAGGCATTGAGCATGGTCGAGGAGATGATGCCGGGCGAGGCCGCGGTCATGAACAGCTCCTTGAAGCTGCTGCCGGCGATCTCCTTCACGCGCTTCAGCTCGCTCTCGATCGGCGCGATGTCGAGATATTTGACCTCGCCCTGCGCCGCCGGCGCGTTGTGGAGCGGGGGGGTGTGCGGGGAA
>JAEWCJ010000186.1 GCA_023390695.1 Pseudomonadota bacterium
ACGCAGTGTCGAAACATGCGACCTGCGGCATGCCGGGAAAGCGCTCCATCAGAACGCGGATTGGCGCCAGATTATTGGGCTGATGGAGCGGAGCCAGCGGGATGAAACGTTCCAGGTCGGACAATACGGATTTGTCGATGAGCGCCGGTCGGTCGTGGCGCGGCCCCCCATGGACCACGCGATGCCCAATGGCGTCGAAGGTCAGGCGCTGCGTTTGCCGCAGCCATTGACCGGCGATACGCATCGCGGTGGTGACGTCGGGCACCTCAGCGGCCGTATAGGTCTGATCGACCAGAGGCTTGTCGCTGAAGTCGGTTGCGGACAGGCAAGGACGAGCGCCGATTCCATCAATATCGCCCTTGACGATCTGCCGCAGCGATAGACCGGATTCCACCGCATACACGCGGAACTTAACGCTGGACGAGCCAGCATTCACAACAAGTATCGTCCCAATCTCGCTCATGCGGCGGGCAGTACAATGCTGCGCCGGTGAGCGTCCGCGTATAGGGACGCAATCGCGCAGGATGCCAGGCGCGCCCGAACATTGTCGGCGCGCGATGTCAGAATGATCGGGACTCGTGCGCCAAGCACGATGCCGGCTGCATCTGCCTTGGTGAGGAAGATGAGATTCTTGGCCAGCATGTTGCCGGCCTCGAGGTTGGGAACGACGAGAATCTGCGCGCGCCCCGCGACTTCGGAGACGATGCCTTTGATCCTCGCAGCCTCTTCATCGATTGCGTTATCGAAGGCGAGGGGACCATCCAGGATCCCGCCGGTGATCTGTCCGCGGTCCGCCATCTTGCAGAGCGCGGCCGCATCGATTGTGGAAGGAATTTTCGGGGTGACGGTTTCGACCGCAGATAGGATCGCAACCCTCGGTGTTCCCAGGCCGATCTGGGTGAACAAATCGATCGCGTTCTGGGTAATGTCGCGCTTCGCGTCGAGGTCGGGCGCGATATTGATGGCGGCGTCGGTGACGAACAGGGCATCCGCGTGTCCAGGCGCATCCATCGCAAAAACATGGCTTATTCGTCGGGCTGTTCTCAGGCCCTGGGATGAGGATGTCACCGCACGCATCAACTCGTCAGTGTGAAGGCTGCCCTTCATGATCAGTTCGGCTTTGCCGGAGCGGACCAGTTCGACCCCCGCCGCGGCCGCCGCTTCGCTGTAAGGCGCGTCGATCGTCTCGAACTCGCTGATGTCGATGCCGAATTCGCGTGCGATTTTGGCGATACGCGCCGCCGAGCCGACCAGGATCGGGCGAATGAGGTTCGCTTCCGCTGCCTCGGCTGCGCCGCGCAATGAGGTTTCATCGCAGGGGTGAACGACAACCGTTGCCGGTGACGCTACTGCAGACGCGGCCGATATGAGCCGCTCATACTTCGCGTGCGGTGTGCGGCTGGCTTGATCAATGGGAGCGACTGCCATGTGGTTTATCCTCGTGGTGGCAAGTCTTCCGAAGAATTTTGGTCCGTTGGACCGTGACAGAACGGCCGCCGTCAAATCCGCCGTCAGTGATACGAGACGGGCAACCGCGAAAGCCCACATCAGCCGCGTGACTGGACAGTCGACGAATTGTTCGATCGCAGCGGATCACATGGGCGCGGATTGGTTGAACTATACTTAGGTTTAGGCACATTTCCGTAATCTCCACGCCAAGACCTCAGCAGTCTGGAGCGCTTACCGGTGCACAGTTTCGAGTTCTTCGAGGAGGCGAGACAAAGTCTGTTCGCGGTCAATGCCATCGACTTTTTCGCTCAGCCCATCAGCTCTGAGAAAGTCCCGTACGTGGCCATGCGCGCCGATGACGCGCAGCGGTATGCCGCACGTATCGAGATTGGCTGCAAGTTTGTGCAACGTCTGTGATCCGGTCAGATCGATGAAAGGGGAGGCCGACAGGTCGCAGACCACGAGGCGGATATTTGATGTGCCGATCGTCTGGAGACGACCGCAGACGGCTGCAAATACCGCATCCGCATTGACGTAAATCAGGGAAGCTTCCGGGCGGAACGCGAGCACCCCGGCCAGCTCTTCATTTTCCGGATGACGAGCGATGTCGGAATAGGTCCTCGTACCGGGAATCCGTCCGAGGAATGCGACATGTGGCCGGGATGCCCTGAACAACAGCAACAGAATGCTGGACAACGCGGCAAGGACAATTCCCTGCAGAATCCCAAACAGCAACACTGCCACAAGAGCGATCATGGCTGCGTAGAAATCGAGGCTGCTGACGCGCCACATATGCGCCAGCTTGGCGAAATCAAAGAGTCCCAGAATGGCCGTCAGCACGATCGCCGCGAGCACGGCCTTGGGCAGGTTCTCCAGAAGTTCGGTGAGGAAGAGCAGGCACAACCCAAGAGCGATCGAAGCGAATACCAGGGCGGCCTGGCTGCGTGCTCCTGCCTTGTCGTTGACGGCGGACTGGGACAGGCCTCCGGCGACTGGATAACTTTGCCCCATGGCTGCGGCGAGATTGGCGGCACCAAGGCCAAGGAATTCCTGGCGAGGATCGATGGAATAGCCGTGTTTGGCGGCAAAGGTTCGCGCGGCGGAGATACTTTCCACATAGGCAAGCAGCAGGCAGCCAGCTGCGAGCGGGAAAATCCCCTCAATGTCTGACAGCCGCAGCGATGGGCCTGACAGTGATGGCAAGCCGTAGGGAATGAAGCCGGTCACGGTAACGCCGGCCGCAGCCAGATCGAGCAGTGTGCTCGCGAGGATTGCCACTGCCACCACCCCCAGTGCGACGGGCCGGCCGGGCAAGATGCGCTCGCCGGCAAGGAGTAGCATCAATGCGGTGAGCCCGATGGCCAGCACGGATATCCGGATGCCGCCCAGTTGTCCGGCAAGGATCACAAGGCGCTCGATAAAGTTATGGCCGCCGCCCGGCGCTCCGGTCAGGCTGGGCAATTGTGTCATCGCGATGGTCATGCCCGCGCCGATCTTGAAGCCGACGAGTACGCTGTCGCTGAACAGCAGCACGAGCATGCTGAGACGGAAAATCCAGGCGAGAACGCAGAGGCCGGCGACAACGAAAGCGGTAAGGCTGGCTATTTCGGCGTATCGCTGCACATCTCCGGCAGCCATCAGGCCGACAGTGGCAGCGATCATGAGGGAAATCGCCGAGGTGGGGCCGACGGCAAGTTGACGCGAAGAGCCGAGCAGTGCGTAGCCAAGCCCGCCGAGCAGATAGCCATAGATGCCGACCTGCGGAGGTAGGCCGGCGAGGTTGGCATAAGCGAGCGACACCGGAATGGCGTAGGCGGCCAACGTGAGGCCGGCGACCGCATCCTGGCAGATCCATGCTGCCTGGTAATCACGCAGCCATGGGGCGATCGCAATGGATCCCAGCTTGCTCCGAAGCTTTGCCGGGACCGCAACGCTCATCATGCCGGCTTTCTTCGCAGGTAGACGAACCAGTAAACGGCGGCGACGAAAACCGAGCCGCCAATGATGTTGCCGATGGTCACTGGAATGAGATTGCTGAAAAAGCCATCCCAGGTCAGCGCAGGAAAATCCGCCGGCGTCTTTCCAATCGATGTCCAGAATGACTCCGGAGCGCCAGTCTTGATGAACAACCCCATCGGGATGAAGTAGATATTGGCGATGCTGTGCTCAAATCCCGATGCTACGAAAGCCGTGATGGGTGGCACGATGGTGACGACGCGATCCACCGTCGTGCGCGCGCTGTAACACATCCAGACCGCCAGACACACCAGCGTGTTGCATAGGATGCCAAGGGTCAGGGCTGGAACGAAGGGGAGGGCCGCCTTGCTGTTGGCGGTGCTCAGCGCAGCGAGGCCGACTGATCCGTTTCCGAATGTGTATTGCGTACTCGCAAACATCAGGACGGCTGTACAGAGCGCACCCAGAGCGTTGCCTGCAAAGGCTGCGCCCCAGTTCCTGAGCAGGGTCCTGGTCGAAACTTTGCAGCTCGCCCAAGCCATCACAATCATGTTGTTACCGGTAAAGAGCTCGGCACCGCCGATCACAACCAGCAAAAGTCCAAGCGAGAAGACGAGGCCCGCCAGCAGCCGCATTACGCCGTAAGGCAGAACAGCCGAGGCGGTGGTGCCGTCGCTCGCCGCGATCAGGATGCTGCCAGCACTCACAGTTGTCGCGAATATCGCGCCGAACGAAATGAAGGCGCCGGCCATGATGCTCAGAACGAAGACCGTTGTTGTATCCATGGACGCGCGTTTGACCCCACCTTCCTCCGCACGCGCGGCCATCGTTGCCGGCAGGATCGCTTCAAAGGTTATCGTGTGTGGCAGGGGATCATCGTTCGCGTTGGTCGGGCCGTGCATGATCGTTCTGCCATGTGCCGAAAGCAGGTCAGGATTTGCGATATCCCGGCCTGCGGCTGCGTTACCATCCTGTTCCGCTCGCTCATCCTGGAGCGGCGATGAACAGAAGTCCGATAATCTGAACCGCAATGACCTTCACGATGGTCATCGACGGGAAGATCATCGCATAGGCAATGTCGGGCCGTTCAGTCGGCGCCATCCGGGTTGAATAGACCAGAATTGCGGGATTTCCCGTCGCTCCGGACGCAATGCCGACGAGATCGTCAAACGGGATCTTCATCAAGTAATACCCGACGAGAAGAACGATGATCACGGTGATCAGCAAGACCGCCATGCCGATGAAAAGCATAGTCAGGCCGGCGTCGGCGACGGTGCGTACGAAAGGCTGCCCGGCATTGATGCCGACGGCCGCAAGGAAGATCGACAGGCCGAAATTGCGGAGTACGATGTTTGCAGGCAGCGGCATGGTCCAAAGCAAGGGACCAGTGCGCCGTAGTTTGCCGAGAATGAGGGCGACGATGAGCGGACCTCCGCCGATGCCCAAATTGACGGTGCCTACACCCTG
>JAEWCJ010000402.1 GCA_023390695.1 Pseudomonadota bacterium
GGTCAGCGACATGCCGAATCCGATCTTGATGGGTTCACCGGACTGGGCTTGCGCCGCAGTGCCGGTAAAAAACAGAAACGACGCCGCTGCCGTGGCGGATACCGCACAGGCAGCAAGGCGTCGCATGAAAGCGCGCATGCTCATGTAACCTCCCTAGGTCGGGTCTTCTTATTGACCGGGGGAATTGTTCCCGATCCCCCTTGCGGCATCAAGTCTTAACTCGGATCGCGGTGCCGCTGTCCCGCACGGCGGGCAATGTCCCAAACGCCGCGGAACCTCTCCGGCATCCGCACCGGCAAACGGGCCGCCCGATCGTCAGGCGGGCCCGGCCGTCTTGCCGTGCTACTTGCCCCAGATCTCGTGGGACAATTCGACGATCTCCCGCATCTTGGCCCATTGCTGGTCCTCGGTGAGGATGTTGCCCTCTTCCGTGGATGCGAACCCGCATTGCGGCGACAGGCAGAACTGCTCGAGCGGCGCGAATTTTGTCGCTTCGTCGATACGCCGCTTGATGTCGTCCTTCTTCTCCAGCGTACCGCTTTTGGAGGTGATCAGCCCAAGAACCACCTGCTTGTTGCCCTTGGGCAGGAACCGCAAGGGCTCGAACCCGCCGGCGCGCTCGGTATCGTATTCGAGGAAATAGCCGTCGTAATTCACCTTGCCGAGCAGGTTCTCGGCGACCGGCTCATAGCCGCCTTCCGAAATCCAGGTGGAGCGGAAATTGCCGCGGCAGATATGCGTGGTGATCACCATGTCGGCAGGCTTGGCGGCCAGCGCCATGTTCAGCATCTCGACATATTTCTCCTGCAGGCCGGCCGGATCGTCGCCGCGGTCCTTGGCCTTCTGCAGTTCCGCCGGCGAGCAGAGATAGGCCCAGACGGTGTCGTCGAATTGCAGATAGCGGCAGCCGGCGTCGTAGAACGCCTTCACCGCCTTCGCATAGGCCTTGCCGGTATCGGCGAAGAAGCCGTCCATGTCGGGATAGACGCTCTCGCTGATCGACTTGCGGCCGCCGCGGAAATGCAGAACCGTCGGCGAGGGAATGGTCATCTTCGGCGTGACCTTGGTGTTTTCCTTCACGAACTTGAAATGCGCGAGGAAAGGATGGTCGAGCGGGAAATCGACCTTGCTGTCGATCTTCAGCGTCTGCGCCTTGGTCTCCACGCCCTTGAACTGGATGCCGTGATCGGACTCCACCAGCTTCACGCCGGTGAGCAGGCCGAGAAAATCGAAATGCCACCAGGAGCGGCGGAACTCGCCGTCGGTGGCGACCTGCAGGCCGACCTCTTCCTGCTTCTTGATCAGCTTTCTGATCTCTTCGTCTTCCACCGCCGTCAGTTGTGCGGCGGTGATTTCGCCCTTCTCGCGCTTGGCGCGCGCATCCTTGATCGGCGCGGTGCGCAGAAAGCTGCCGACAATGTCGGCGCGGTAAGGCGGCTTGGATCGTTGCGTCATGGTCTTTCCTCCGTTTGTTTTCGGGATGATTGTGAAGTCCGGGTGAAGGGATTGCTCAGTAGCGCCCCGCGGTTGCGGATTTGCGGATCAGCACCGAGCCGGGCACGAGATCGCGCGTGCCCTGATTGCGAAAGGCGAGCTGCAGATTGCGGTGGGCGAGCCGCGCGTGTTCGCGCATCAGCGCCTCGGCGCGCGCGCCTTCGCGTTCCTCGATGGCGCGCACCACGCAATGATGATGATCCTGCGCGATGGTGAGAATCTGCCGCGCTTCCGGCAGCATGGCCTGCACCATGACAAAGCCGCTGGGCGACGCGAATGGCAGGTTCAGCGCGCGATCGATCTGCCGCGCCAGCACCGGGCTGTCGGCGGCGTCGATCAGCAGCGCGTGAAACTGCCCGTTCAGGTCCACATATTGCGAGAAATCGTCGACGGTCAGCGTCGGGCGGCCGACGAGATCGTCCAGCCGCTGCAAGCGGTCCTTGAGTTCGACCAGCACCGACGCACGCCCGCCCCGCTCGGCGGCGAGACGCGCCGCCAGGCCTTCGAGCGTGCCGCGCACCTCGATCGCGTCGTGAATATCGGCTTCGGAAAATGCCTTCACGGTGAAGCCGCCGGAGGGAATGGCTTCGAGCAGCCCCTCCTCCTCCAGACGCACCAGCGCCATGCGGATCGGCGTGCGCGAAATGCCGAGACGCTCCACCATCGGCAATTCGGAAATGCGATCGCCCGGCCTCAGATCGCCCGACAGGATGAAATCGCGCAGCGAAAGCTGCGCTTTCACCGTCTGCGAAAAAGATCGCTCGCTCTCGGCCGTGGCCGCCGGCATGGCGTCGCTCCCGTTTGCCGGACGCAATGTCCGGCGCATTCGGGGCCTCGTGTCTCTAATGGAAACGTGCAGCCCCGAAGAATTCAGGCTGTATACAGGAAACGGAACCCAGCGAAAAGCGCAAATCGGGCACCCGGACAATTGCCCGGATTTCCGGCGATGCGTTCTCGAAGCCGCCACCGCGAGATTGCGTTTGGTATACAGCCAAGCGCTGAGCCGCGGCGCTGCGCCTTCATCAGCGCGACGATGTGCCGATCTCACGGCGCAAGAAACAGCCTGCATCCGTCATGCGACAAGCGTCGCCGGCTTCCGGGGCTTTGGTTTGCGTGTGCGGTCCCGACACCCAAGCCCTGCAGGTCCAACCCCTTGTTCCGGGGGATTTACAGAGATGCGGGCCGCCGCGACCATCGCCCACGCTCTTCGCTCATTCCGAATCGAGGCCATTCATGATCCGCATCATCGCGTTCGCCTTCGCCACCCTCGCCTTCGTGACCTTTGCTGCCGAGGCTTTTGCCCAGCGTTGCCCGCCCGGCACCCGCTATTACTGCGAAGGTTCGCGCTGCCGCTGCGTCTGAACCGCGGCGGAAACAAACAAAAACCCCGGCCATCGGCCGGGGGTTTTCCGTTTCAGAGCCACCTGGAAACGGCGGCAAAGGAAAACCGGCCTCATCGCGCCGCCCACATTCACGCCGACCCATCAGGCCCACGCAGACAGATGGGCATATCCCGTGGTTCTGACCCCGGACCTGTCCGACCAAACAGGTGTTGATCCGGGACGCTCTCTGTCACCAAATTGCAGGGCGCATTGTCAGGACCATCCGCATCGCAGGGAGGTGAGTGACATGGCCTACAAGAATCTCGAGGACGCACTCAAGGCGGCCGGCAATCCGGTCGAGATGCTGCGCAATTCGCAGATCGGCGCTTATGTCTATCCGGTGGTGGCGCCGGAATTCACCAACTGGCGCGACGAGCAGCGCGCCTGGCGCGAGACCTGCGTGCTGTTCGACCAGTCGCACCACATGGTGAATCTGTTCGTGCGCGGCCGCGATGCCTTCAAGCTTCTCTCGCATCTCGCCACCAATTCCTTCGCCAATTTCGCCCCCAACATGGCCAAGCAATTCGCGCCCTGCACCTATGACGGCTATGTGATCGGCGATGGCATTCTGTTCTATCTGGCGGAGAACGACTTCGTTTATGTCGGCCGCAACCCGGCCGCCAACTGGATCGATTTCCACGCCAAGACCGGCGGCTATGATGTCGCGACCGAGTATGACGACCGGTCGCCGTCGCGTCCGATGGGCAAGCCGGTCATCCGCAAATTCTACCGCTATCAGATCCAGGGTCCGAACGCCGAGCAGGTGATCAGGAAGCTCAATGGCGGATCGATGCCGGACATCAAGTTCTTTCGTATGGGCATGATGACGATAGCCGGCCGGCAGGTGCGCGCCCTGCGTCACGGCATGGCCGGCGCGCCCGGCCG
>JAEWCJ010000208.1 GCA_023390695.1 Pseudomonadota bacterium
TAAGTCCACAGCGCGCAAGACCGCCGGGCGCGTGCCGGCAAAAGCCAGAACCGCGACCGGGACACGACAGGCGAAGGCCGGCGGCCTAAAAAAAAACTTCGCGCTCCCGCCCTTCGTAGCGCCGCAACTGGCCACCCTCGTCGACGCGCCGCCCGACGGCGGTGACTGGCTGCACGAAATCAAGTTCGACGGTTATCGGCTGATCACATCCATCGCCAACGGGCGCGTGGTGATGCGGACGCGCAACGGCCTCGACTGGACCAGCAAGTTTCAGTCGCTGGTGCCGGCACTGGCGGACCTGGATTGCGGCGCGGCGTTGCTGGACGGCGAGGTGGCCGTTGCCGACAGCAAGGGCCGCACGGATTTCGGCGCCTTGCAGGATGCGCTGTCGGGCGGCGAGGGCGGCATGGCCTATTATCTGTTCGACATCCTGCATCTGGATGGCGAGGATCTGCGCAAGACCCCGCTGGTTGCGCGTAAGGAGATTCTGAAAAGCTTGCTTGGCGGCAGGACGAACGGACCGCTCGGCTATTCGGACCATGTGATGGGGCACGGCGACGACGTATTCGCCAATGCCTGCCATCTGCATCTCGAAGGCATCATCTCCAAGCTCGCCGACGCGCCCTATCGGTCCGGCCGCAGCAAGGGCTGGCTGAAAAGCAAATGCGGCATGGAGCAGGAATTCGTCATCATCGGCTGGCGCCCCTCGACCAAGGCGGGCCGGCCGTTCTCCTCGATCCTGCTGGCGCTGCGGGAGGGCGGCCGGCTGCGCTATGCGGGACGCGTCGGCAGCGGCTATTCTGCGATATGGCTCGACAAGCTGGCGAGCGCATTCAGTAAACACGCCCGCAAGACGCCGCCGGTGACGGACGTGCCGCCCGACATCGTGCGGCGCGCGAAATTCGTCGAGCCGGAGCTGGTGGCCGAGATCGCCTTTCGCGGCTGGACCCGCGACGGCCTGGTGCGGCAGGGTTCGTTCAAGGGATTGCGCAGCGACAAGCCGGCAAGCGAGATCGTCAGGGAGCGTCCGATGGCGAAACGGAAAGCGGTGGCGTCAGCGAAGAAGCGGAAGCCCGTGAAAAGCGCGGCGGCGACATCGGCGGTCGCGCGGGCGGCGGTGCGCAAGAGTGATGACGGATCGGAAGAGATTGCGGGCGTGCGGGTGACGCATCCCGATCGCGTGCTGTTCGCGGCGCAGGACATCACCAAGCGCGAATTGATCGAGCATTATCTGTCGATCGCCGATGCGATGCTGCCGCATATCGTCAATCGCCCGATCAGCCTGGTGCGCTGCCCGCAGGGCAGCGGCAAGGCATGCTTCTTTCAGAAACATGCCTCGGACGGTTTCCCCGACGACTTCAAGGCGGTGCGCATCAAGGAGAAATCGGGCAGCGACCAGTATCTCTATATCGAGGACGAGCGCGGCCTCGTCGCGTCGGTGCAGATGGGCGTGCTCGAGCTGCATCTGTGGGGCTGCCATGTTGATGAGGTGGAGAAGCCCGACCGCATGATCTTCGATCTCGATCCGGACGAAGGTCTTGGCTTCGAGCATGTGCGCGCGGCGGCGAAGGAGTTGCGCGAGCGGTTGCAGGATCTCGGCCTAGAATCCTTTCCGATGGTCACCGGCGGCAAGGGCGTGCACGTGGTTGCGCCGCTGACACGCGGGCATTCCTGGGATGCGCATCGCGAATTTGCCGAAGCGCTGGCGCGGGTGATGGCGGAGGAGAATGCGGACCGCTATGTGGCCAACATGGCGAAGGCCAAGCGTCGGGGAAAGATCTTCATCGACTATCTGCGCAACACCCGCGGCGCCACCGCGATCGCGCCGTTCTCGACCCGCGCGCGGCCGGGCGCCTATGTGGCGATGCCGGTCACATGGCCGCAACTGGCGCGCCTGAAAGACGCGCATCCCGTGCGGGTGGGCGAGACGAAACGGTTCCTGGGCCAGCGCGATCCCTGGGCCGGATATTTCGGCGTGAAGCAGACGCTGCCCGCGCCTGGCAGGTGATTGCTGCGTGATCCCTTTGGGACCGGGCTTGCTGCAGGCGAGAAGCCATGCTAGGAACAAAAAGAGAACATAAATTCAGGATGCCGGCCTGTCAGACTGAAGGCCTTCGCGCAGTCGTTGTGGAAAAGGCTCTTGCGGCAGGCACATGCGGGTCATGGCAGGCGACTTTGCGCCGGGCTTGGGCTTAGGGTGCAGGCGAATGCGGACAATGCGCATCATTACGGACAGTACGAACAGCTACGGGAGCGTGCGATGGCAGGCAGCGTCAACAAAGTCATTCTGATCGGCAATCTGGGCGCCGATCCGGAAATCCGCCGCACCCAGGATGGCCGTCCGATCGCCAATCTGCGTATCGCCACGTCCGAGACCTGGAAGGACAAGAATACCGGCGAGCGCAAGGAGAAGACCGAGTGGCACCGCGTGGTGATCTTCAATGAAGGCCTGTGCCGGATCGCCGAGCAATATCTGAAGAAGGGCTCCAAGGTTTACATCGAGGGCGCGCTGCAGACCCGCAAATGGACCGACAAGGACGGCATCGAGAAATACTCGACCGAGGTGGTGCTGCAGGGCTTCAATTCGCAGCTCACCATGCTCGACGGCAAGGGCGGCGGCGGCGAGCGCGTGTCGGATTATTCCGGCGGCAACGATTTCGGATCGAGC
>JAEWCJ010000221.1 GCA_023390695.1 Pseudomonadota bacterium
GTTCGAGATCATGCAGGGCCTGCCGGTCACCATCCGCCTGCTCGATCCGCCGCTGCACGAATTCCTGCCGCATGGCGACGAAGAGATCGCCGAAGTCGCGCAGGCGATGGGCGTCGATGCCCGCAAGATCGCCGACCGCGCCAAGGAGCTCGCCGAGTTCAATCCGATGCTCGGCTTCCGCGGCTGCCGCATCGCCATCGCCTATCCGGAAATCGCCGAGATGCAGGCGCGCGCCATCTTCGAGGCCGCCGCCGAGGCCGGCAAGACGACCGGCAAACCGGTGGTGCCGGAAGTGATGGTGCCGCTGATCGCGACGCGCGCCGAGTTCGATATCGTCAAGGCGCGCATCGACGCCATGGCCGAGGCGGTGTCGAAAGAGAAGGGCGTCACGCTCGACTATCAGGTCGGCACCATGATCGAATTGCCGCGCGCGCCCTTGCTCGCCGACAAGATCGCGGAGGGCGAGGGCGGTGCGGAGTTCTTCTCATTCGGCCCCAACGACCTGACGCAGACCTGCTTCGGCATCAGCCGCGACGACGCTGCGAGCTTCCTCACGCCCTACACGCAGCGCGGTATCCTGCCGGTCGATCCCTTCGTGTCGATCGACCGCGACGGCGTCGGCGAACTGGTGAAGATCGGCGTCGAGCGCGGCCGGCGGGTGCATCCGGGCCTGAAGGTCGGCATCTGCGGCGAGCATGGCGGCGATCCGGCGTCGGTCGCCTTCTGCCATGAGGTGGATCTGGATTACGTGTCCTGCTCGCCGTTCCGCGCGCCGATCGCGCGCCTCGCCGCCGCGCAGGCGGCGCTCGGCAAGGAAATCGCCAGCCAGGCGTGACCCGTTCGCGTGTGCGAATACGCGTCCCGCATCTGCATGCGAGCCATGCAGGATGCGGGCGCGTTCTTGCTGCGGCAAATTCCTGCCTGTAGCCTTCACCCAAAAGGGTGGAGGAAACGATGCGCGTCACAACACTTGTTGCCGGCCTGATGATGTTCGCCGCGGCGCCCGCGATGGCGCAGATGTCGGCCATGCCGCAGGACTTGCAGGACCGTCTGGCCGAGATCGGCCCGAATTGGGGCAAGGACATTCGCGGCAACATCGCGATCACGCAGAAATATTATACGCCGCTGCTGAAGGCGGCGCCGCGCGACGGCGTGGAGATCACGCGCGACATTTCCTATGGCGCGCATGCGCGCAACAAGCTGGACGTGTTCAAGCCGAAGGATGCAAAAGGTCTGCCGGTGCTGGTGTTCCTGCATGGCGGCGCCTATGTCGCCGGCGATCGCAATGTGAACGAGGAAATCTACGGCAACGTGCCGCTCTATTTCGCGCGCAACGGCATGCTCGGGATCAACGCCACGTACCGCCTAGCGCCGGATGCGAAATGGCCGGCGGCTGCCGAGGACGTGAAGAGTATCGTGCAATGGGTCAAGAAGAATGCCGCGCAATATGGCGGCGATCCGGAGCGGATTTACATGATCGGCCATTCCGCCGGCGCCACGCATATCGCGACCTATCTGTTCCACAAGGACATCCGCCCGGAAGGCAAGCCGGAGATTGCCGGCGCGGTGCTGATGAGCGGCCGGTATCACTTCGATCCCAATCCGAAGGACCCCAACCTCGCCAATTTCCAGGCCTATTTCGGCACCGACCGCGCGCGTTACGAGGACATGTCGCCGATCACGCATATCAAGACGGCGCCGAATATTCCGCTCTTCCTGGTCGTCGCGGAATACGACAATCCCGATCTCGACACGCAGGGCGCGCTGTTGCTGGCGGAGTTCTGCAAGCGCGACCGCGCCTGCCCGAAATTCACGCGCATGGAGCATCACAACCATCTGTCGATGGTCTATCAGTTCAACACCAGGGACGAACTGATGGGACGGGAAATCCTGGCCTTCATCAAGCGCGGCAAGTAACGGCGCGCCGCGCCGAAGCCAACCTCATCGGGGCATTGGCCGTCGGCGCGCAGGCGCTCAGTCGGCGGATTTCGCCGCGTCGGCGTCAGCCGTTTGCGAGGGACAGATCGAGGGCGCGGTCATCGCCCGCCACGCCTGCACTTCCGCCATCGCGGTCTTCCAGCGCGGCGGATTCTGCGTGCCGAGGCGCGGGCGATAGATGTCCGAGGGCTTCAGCGGCGGGCGGGCCGGCCGGTTGGTGAGGTCCATGGTTAAACCGCGACTTTGGCAAGGAAGCCTTCGACTTCCGAGCGCAGGTTGGTGACCGCCTGCTCGACCGAATCGGCGGCGGAGAGAACGGTTTGCGCCGACTGGCGCGTGCCGGTGGCGGCACCCGCGACCTGATCCAGCACGCCGACGACGTCGCTGGTGCTGCGCGCGGCGCCGGTCACGTTGTGGGAAATCTCCTGGGTGACCGCGTTCTGCTCTTCCACCGCGGCTGCCACCGCCGAGGCGCTGGCGTCGATTTCCTGCATGCGCTTGGTGATGCGGCCGATCGCCTCGACCGCGTTGCCGGTGGAGGTCTGCACCGACTGGATCTGGCTGGTGATGTCCTCGGTCGCCTTCGCGGTCTGCACCGCAAGCGATTTCACTTCCGACGCGACCACGGCGAAGCCGCGTCCGGATTCGCCGGCACGCGCCGCCTCGATGGTTGCATTCAACGCCAGCAGATTGGTCTGGCCGGCAATGTTGCGGATCAGCTCGACCACATCGCCGATCTTCTGCGCCGCCTCGGCGAGGCCGCGGATCCCGTCATTGGTCGCACGCGCTTCCTCGACGGCGGTGCGCACCACATGCGTCGTCTGCACCAGTTGCCGGCTGATCTCGTCGATGGAGCTCGCCATCTGGTCGGCGGCGGTGGCGGCGGTGGTCACGTTGACCGAGGCCTCGTTGGAGGCGTCGAGAGCGTTTTGCGCGCGCTGCGAGGTCTGGTCGGAGGACGAGAACAGCGCGCTTGCCGTCGTCTTCATGGTGCTGGTGCTGTCCTTGACGGTGCGCAGCAGGTTTTCCATGCGCTCGTTGAAGGCGCTGATTGCCGTTTCCACATTGGTGCGGCGGGATTCGGTGGCGTTGAGCGCCGCGCGCTGCTGTTCCAGCGTGTATTGTTCGGTGACGTCTTCATGCGTCGCCACCCAGCCGCCGTCCGGCAGCGGCTGCTCGGCGACGGCGATGGTGCGGCCGTCGGCGAGATGCAGGGTATGCACGCCTGGCTGCATGGTCTTGATGCGGGCGCGGATGCCGGCGATGTAGGCTTCCGGATCGCCGCTGAAATTGCCGATGGCGACGCGATGCCGGACGATCTCTTCCAGAGTCTTGCCCGGCTTCACCGCTTTCGGCGACATGCCGTACATCTGGACATAGCGCTCGTTGCAGACGAGGAGCCGCGCCTCGGCATCCCACAGGCAGAGCCCCTGCGTCATATTGGCCAGCGCCTTGGTGAAGCGCTCGTTCAGCAGTTTCAGGCGGTAGCAGGACCAGGCAAAAGCCACCCCCGCGAGCAACAACAAAGCGAGAAATCCCGTACTGACTGGATTTATCCCGCCGGACAGCAACGCGTTGGCCATAGAGACCCACCTCTCGACAACCGGAGTTTTTTAATCCCCGGCAATTGCCGTAGGGTTAATTCTCCTTTTGAATGACCAGGTTCGGCCGGCGGCGGGTGTTCGACCGCAAGGTCGCGTGCTAGCCTTGCCGCGGGACGAGATTGCCGCCTGCGGGTGGCCCAAGAAGCGGGACAAACCCGCCAAAAAACAGAAAATGCAGGGGGTAGAATGACCGAGCAGCAGGCGCCGGCGGCCGGTTCCACAACGCCTGAGGAGCTGGAAGGGCTCCACAAGGCGGAGGCCTATGTCGAACAGGAAGAGGGGCTGACCAACCGACTGTCGGGCTGGGCCGGACGCAGCGTGACCGCGATCGCGGTGGCGATGTCGCTGTTCCATCTCTACGCGGCCTATGAAATCGTTCCGACCCAGGAACTGCGCTACACCCATGTCGGCTTCGTGCTGGTGCTGTGCTTCCTGCTGTTCCCGATGGCGCAGCGATTCCGCAACCGCATCCAGTGGTTCGACGTTCTGCTCGGCGCCATGGCGGTCGGCATTCTCACCTATGCGATCATGGGCGGTGACGATTTCACCGACCGGGCGACGCTGCCGACGACGCTCGACGTCGTGCTCGGCGTCATCTTCATCGCGCTGCTGATCGAGGCCTCGCGCCGCACCATCGGGCTGATCGTTCCGATCATCGCGCTGCTGTTCGTCGCCTATGCGCTGGCAGGCCCCTGGCTGCCGGCGCCGTGGAACCATCGCGGCTACGGCTTCGACGCGCTGGTCGGACATCTGTTCATCACGCTGGAAGGCATTTTCGGCGTCCCCGTCGATGTGTCGGCGACCCTGATCGTGCTGTTCTGCATCTTCGGGGCGTTCCTGCAGCATTCCGGCGCCGGAAAATTCTTCATCGATTTCTCGATGACGCTGATGGGGAGGAGTCCCAATGCGGCGGGCCGCACGGTGGTGCTCTCATCCTTTCTGCTTGGCGGGCCGTCCGGATCGGGCGGTGCGACCACGGTCACGATCGGTGCCGTCGCCTATCCGATGATGAAGCGCGCCGGCTTCGAGAAGAACGCAGCGGGTGGCCTTCTTGCTGCGGGCGGACTAGGCGCCATCATCTCACCGCCGGTGCTCGGCGCGGCCGCGTTCCTGATCGCCGAGTTCCTGAAGATCAGCTACCTCGATGTGATCTGGAT
>JAEWCJ010000224.1 GCA_023390695.1 Pseudomonadota bacterium
GCGTTCGTCCCCCGGGCCCGCGCCGGCGCGGCCTGCGGCAAACCGCCGATGCTGTGCGGAATCTGGTCGATCTGCGCGCTCGAGCATGCCGCCAGCAAGATCGCGGTCAGCGCGAGCGATGCCGATCTCCGGCACCACCGGGAAAAAGACCGGCAGAGAACGGCAGGCTGCAGCATAAAGGGCACACTCGACCGACGTCGCGACATGAAGGGCAATCCGCAGGGGTATTTGCCGCACTATCCGGCTAATAGTGACCAAAGCAAGGATGCGAAAACAGGCAGTTAACGCCGAATTGAGCCCTTCTGCGGTCCTATTCCTGCTTTAGGACTTCAGATGCAGACAGACTGAGATCAATGTCGGACAGTTTCAGGACGATAAGCATTCGGAACTGAAACCTCACGTGGAGGAAGGCGGCCAGACGCCGCCGGTTCGGGTTGTGGGATGAACAAGGCGCCGGACAAACCGGTCACGACAGAGGGTGGCGCGGTCGACGTGGAGCGCTTCGCCAATAACCTTGCCCGCCTTGTCGAACAGGGCGGCAAGGCGCTCGCCGCCTATCTGAAGCCGCGCGAGGAAGGCAAGGCGCGCGACGATTTCGCCGATCAGGTCAACGACGCGGTGAAGACCCTCAGTCAGGTAATGGAATACTGGCTCGCCGATCCGCAGCGCACGGTCGAACTGCGGACCTCGCTCGGCCGCTCCTATCTCGACCTCTGGGCCTCGGCCGCCAAGCGCATGGCGGGCGAGCCGGCCGAGCCGGTGGCCAGGGCCGACCCCAGGGACCGCCGTTTCGCCGATCCGGAATGGTCATCCAACCAGTTCTTCGATTTCCTCAAGCAGGCCTATCTGCTGTCGGCCAACTGGGCCGACCACATGGTCAGGCAGGCCGACAATCTGGACCCGCATACGCGCCAGAAGGCGGAATTCTACATCAAGCAGATCACCAACGCGCTGGCGCCGTCGAATTTCGTGCTGACCAATCCGGAATTGCTGCGCGAGACGCTGTCATCCAACGCCGAAAACCTGGTGCGCGGGATGCACATGCTGACCGAGGACATCGATCCGGAGGGCCATCTCAACATCCGGCAATCCGACGCCACCGTGTTCGAACTCGGCCGCAATCTGGCGACAACGCCGGGCAAGGTGATCTTTCAGAACGAGCTGATGCAGCTCATCCAGTATTCGCCGGCGACCGAAACGGTGCTGAAGATTCCGCTGCTGATCGTGCCGCCCTGGATCAACAAATACTATGTGCTCGATCTGACGCCGGACAAATCCTACATCAAGTGGTGCGTGGATCAGGGGCTGACGGTGTTCGTCATCTCCTGGGTCAATCCGGACGCGCGGCTCGCCGGCAAGGGCTTCGAGGATTATGTGCGTGAGGGCCCGCTGGCGGCGCTCGATGCCATCCGCGACGCCACCGGCGAGACCAAGGTTCACGCCGCCGGTTATTGCGTCGGCGGCACGCTGCTCGCCATCACCCTCGCCTATATGGCGGCGAGGCGCGACGAGCGCATCGCATCGGCGACGTTCTTCGCCGCGCAGGTCGATTTCCGGCATGCCGGCGATCTCAAGGTCTTTGTCGACGAAGAGCAGCTCAAGGCGCTGGAAGCGCGCATGCAGCAGCGCGGCTATCTCGACGGCCGCTACATGAAGGCCGCGTTCAACCTGCTGCGGTCGAACGATCTGATCTGGCCTTACGTCGTGAACAATTACCTGAAGGGCAAGACGCCCTTCCCGTTCGACCTTCTGTACTGGAATTCGGACGCCACGCGCATGCCTGCGGCCAATCACTCCTATTATCTGCGCAGCTGCTATCTCGATAATCTGCTGACCCAGGGCAAGATGGAGATCGGCGGCGAAAAGCTCGATCTGAAAAAGATCACCGTTCCGGTCTACGACCTCGCCACGCGCGAGGACCACATCGCTCCGGCGAAGTCGGTATTCCTCGGCGCGCAATATTTCGGCGGGCCGGTACGGTTTGTCCTGTCGGGCTCCGGCCACATCGCCGGCGTCGTCAATCCCGTTTCCAAAGCCAAATATCAATATTGGCTGGGCGACCAGCCGGCCGGCGAATTCGAGGACTGGCTGAAACAGGCCAGCGAGCATCCGGGCTCCTGGTGGCCGGACTGGCTGGCCTGGATCGTGGCGCAGGGAACCGAGCGGGTGCCCGCCCGCATCCCCGGCTCCGGCAAGCTGAAGGCGATCGAGGACGCGCCCGGCAGCTATGTCCGGGTGCGGACCTGACCGCGCCTCGTTACTGCCCTAGCCGAACTCGACGATGCCGGTCTGCAGATTGTAAACGCCGCCCACGACCTTCGCCTTCCCGTCCTTTACCGCAGTAGCGACAAGCGGCTTGGCGGATTTGAGCTGCGCCACCGTACGCGCAACATTGGCGCGCACCGCCCTGTTGACGAGATCGTCGCTGCCCTTGACGCTGCGCACGGCCGGAATGATCGGATCGATGGCGCGTCCGATCGAACCTGGAAATTTCGCTTTGTCCCTGACCGCCTTCACCGCCGCATCGACGGCTCCGCACTGGCTGTGCCCCAGCACCACGATCAGCGGCGCACCGAGCACCGCAAGACCGTATTCGATCGAGCCGAGGGCAACGGCGTCGACCGTATTGCCAGCGACACGGGTGACGAACAATTCGCCCAGCCCGCGGCTGAACACTTGCTCCGGCGGCGTGCGGGAATCCGAGCAGCCGACAATGATTGCAAGCGGCGCCTGCCCCCTGGCGAGTTCGCCGATGCGCGCCGGCGCGCCGGTTGCGGCGCAGGAGCCCTTCACAAAGGCGTCATTGCCCTCCTTCAGCAAAGCCAGCACCTGGTCCGGCGACAGGGCTGTCTTCGGCACGGCGGAGGCGGCATATGCCTCGCTGGCGGTAAAGGACGGGAGCGATGCGGCGGCGCACGCACAAGCAAAACCATGAAGCAGACGGCGGCGTGAAAGCATGACGGTCTCTCGGCAAAAAGGATACAGTACGTGAGACAATCTGGCAGATTCGCCGGTTCGACGAGAGTCCGGCGAGGGTTTTGCGTCAATGAGCCTTACGCCCGCAAGCGACGTTTTAATGAAAATGGGAGGCGATCGTGTCGCGTGAGTTATTCTGGCTAACGATGACTGTCATTCTGACCGGCGTCTTGTGGGTTCCCTATATCATCGACCGCATCATGGTCCGCGGCCTGATGAAGACGCTGGACAACCCCTCTCCGAAAGACACGCCGCAATCGCCCTGGGCACAGCGACTCTATTTCGCCCATACCAATGCGGTCGACAATCTGATCGTTTTCGCGCCGCTGGTGCTGATCCTGGATTCGCTCGGCCGTTCGACCCAGACCACAGCCATTGCCTGCGCGGTGTATTTCTGGGCGCGGCTGGCGCATGCGATCGTCTATGCGCTTGGCGTGCCGGTGCTGCGCACCCTCGCCTTCGCGGTCGGATTTATCGCCCAGGCGGTTCTGGTATTCGCGATCTTCCGCGTCATGTGACGGCGCGATCATGAACGGCCTGCGCAGGCTGTCCTGCGCAGGCTGCGTCTCCCGGCTCAGGCGCCGCGCATGACGTGGTAACTGAGATCGCCGGGATCGGTGAGATCGGGCACCGTCCAGCCGTCGAGATCGTATTCCGCCATGCATTGCTCGGCGAAGCCCTTGAAACGGTCGGCATTGCCGGACGCCTGCGCACCGAACAGGCAATAGCGGCGGATTTCCTCGGTGGAGCCGCCGTAATTGATTTCATAGAGCTCGTGGCGACCGCCGAATTCGCTGCCGAGGCAATCCCACAAAAGCTTGAGCAGCTTCACCCGCTCCTCCGCTTTGTAGCCGTTCGAGCCGCGCAGATACTGATCGAGATAGGGACGGATCTCGGGATTCTTGAAGTCGCGCGCATGCGAATTCAGGTAAATGAGGCCCGACGCCACCGTCTGCTCGATGATGTATTTGATCTTGGTATAGGCCATCGTCGCGATGATGGCGTAGGCATTGCCGGGGTCCATATTCGGCAATTTGTAGTCGCCGATCCAGGGCTTTGGGT
>JAEWCJ010000416.1 GCA_023390695.1 Pseudomonadota bacterium
AGCTTGCCCTCCTCCACCAGCCTGGAGAGGTCGAGGGTGATTTTCATGATGAATCAGATCCCGGTTGTTGCGGGCGTTGGTAGCATGAAGGCCCTGCAAGGTTCACGCATGGAGCAAAAGAGACTAACGCAACCGGCCCGACACCCGCAGGATATAGGTGAGCACTTCCGCCACCGCGCGGTACAGGTTTTCCGGGATTTCCTGCTCCAGTTCGAGTTGCGACAGCGCCTCCGCCAGAGCCGGATTGTCGGACAGCGGCACGCCATGTTCCTGCGCGGTCTCAATGATGCGCCGGGCGAGTTCGCCGCGGCCGATGGCGGTGACGCGCGGCGCATTCGGCTTCTCGTATTTAAGGGCAACGGCGAGTTTCTGTTCGCTCATGTGGCGCGATCCACGAACAGGCCGGGTGCGGCAGCGGGCGTCGCCGGCGCACCCTTGGCGCAGAGAATGTCGCCGGGCTCGACCGCCGCTTCGGCAAGACCGGCGGCGAGCAGCGGGATATTGTCGCGGAGCGCTGTGGCGCTGTCGCCGTGTTCGGCGAAGAGCGAGACATTGGCGGTGTCGCCGACCATGGCGACGCGCGCATGCACCGGTCCGATCGGTTCGACATCGATGGAAAACATCGCCTGCCAGACCGATGCCTTCTTGCCCTTGGCGTTGCGCTTCTCCTCGCGCTCGATGCGCAACTGCACGATCGCCGTGCCGTGCGGCGTCACCAGCGGAATGTCGAGAACAAGCCGCTGCGCATTGTCGGCGCTGCGCGGCGCCGCCGGATCGTCGGGCAGGGAGGCGATCTGCAGCATCGTATGCCGCGCCAGCGCGGCGTCGGTTTCGGCCAAGAGACGCATCCCCGCCTCGCGCACCGGCGTCATGTCGAGCGCGGCCGGCAGGGCCGGCGGCTGCGGTACGGTCGCGCCGCTGCGCGGCGGCGGTGGCGGCGTGTGAGCCGGCAACGGAGACGCGGTGTTGGGCTGCGGCGATGCGGATGACGGTTTCGGCCCAAGCCAGTTTTCCAGACTCTGGCGCAGCGCGATGAGCGCCGATTTCAGACTGCTGGCCGCCGCCATATCGGCCGGCGGCATGACGGATGCGGGCAACGCCGCCTGCGGCCTGGCATTGTCGCCGGCGACAGCCGGGCGCTGGCCGAGCACAGTCTGGATCGCCTCACGCACATTCTGCGGCATCGCATGTCCATGCCGCGCCAGCATCGCTTCCAGATTGGATTTCAGCGGCGTGTTCGTCGTGGTCAGTGGCTGGGTGACCGGACGCTCGATCATCGCATCGGTCTCGGCCAGGAGACGCAGCGCCGCGTCGCGCAGCGGGGTCGAGGGCATCGCTGGCGCCTGTTGCGCAGCCGGCGCGCCCGACGGCGCAGGCAAGCCGGATGGTGCGGTTTGCAAGGACGGAGAGGCCGCCTGCGTCAGTTGCGGTTGCGCTTGTGCGGGTGCCGTCGAAGCTGACGGCACGCCCGCATTCCTGACCGCGGCCTCCGCCCCCTGACCGCCGAGCCAGTTCTGCAGGGCCTGCCGCAAGCCAAGCAGCGCCGCTTTCAGATCGCCCTGCACCGGCTGCCCGGTCGCCAATCCGGATTCCAGAAATGCGCCGGACTGCTTCACCGCGGCCTGCAACCTTGCGCTGTCGAGCGCCCCCTGCCCGTTCAGACGGGTTGCCAGCACATCTTGCAAGGCTACTTTAACAGGTTGAGGCAGCGCCTTACCGTGGCTGGCAAGCATGGCCTCGGCATCCGCCATCAACGGCGCCAACCCGTTCTGGCGCGGCGCCGCCTCGCCCAAGGCCTGCTGCAGCACGGCAAGCAGCATCGCCTTCTGCTCGGACAAGACTGAGGCCAGGGTCGGTGCGGCCTGCGGCACGGCGGTGCCGGGCGTCTGCGCGGCCGAACCGGTCTGTCCGGCCGAGGTCTGCAGCGCGGCGGGCGCGACCGGTATGGGCCGGATAACGGTCATCGGCTGGCGGAATCCTCGAATCGCTCGTCTGAGCTTAGGGCCGCAGGCGTGAAGCGGTACTTAACCAGACCGGCCAAAGGCCGCCGATTACCTGCAGCCAGCCGATCACGCAGAGGTTATGCTTGGAGCGGCCTTTCGTACCCTCCCGGCCGGTTGCCGCGGCGCGGCGCCTGCCTAGCTGTTCTGTATTGCCTTCGCCCGAACCATTTGAAGGACCTTCCCGCATGAGCACCAAGCCCCGCCTGCAGACTCCGACCGACCTCGGCGCCAACGCCACCAAGGACATCACCGCCTCTCTTAACGCACTGCTTGCCGACACCTTCGCCCTCTACATGAAGACGAAGAACTTCCACTGGCATGTGAGTGGCCCGCATTTCCGTGATTACCATTTGATGTTCGACGAACAGGGCGAACAGATTTTTGCGATGACGGACGATATTGCCGAACGTGTTCGCAAGATCGGCGGCACCACATTGCGTTCGATCGGTGACATCAGCAAACACCAGCGCCTGTCGGACAACGACGCGCCCTATGTCGAGCCCAACGACATGCTGGCCGAACTGCGCGAGGACAATCAGCGCCTCGTCGCCGCGATGCGCCAGGTGCACGATGTCTGCGACGAGCACGGCGATGTCGCCACCGCCAGCATCCTGGAGAATTTCATCGACGAGGCCGAGAGACGCGTCTGGTTCCTGTATGAAGCCGGCCGCCGCGGCGCGCCGACGGGGCAATAAGCAGTCAGACAGCGCGAAGACATCACCGAACGGCAGCACAATCTCCACCGCCAAGGGCGGTGCGCGCGTCGTGTGGCGCGCTGCGCCGTTCGGCGGACTGCCACGACAATTGCAAATCGGTTAGGGTCCCGCTCCCTCTCCCCACGCGTTGACCCTCCATGCCGCAATCACCGCCCCGCATACCGCTCTGGCTGAAGCTGGCCTACACCGCCTTCATGGCCGTCCTCGTGCCGGTCTATCTCTATTACTATGGCCCGACGAACTTCCTTTATTTCTGCGACATAGCGCTGATCCTCACCCTTATCGGAATCTGGTCGGAAAGCGCCCTGCTGATCTCGATGTGCGCGGTCGGCATCCTGGCGCTGCAGTTCCTGTGGGCCGCGGACTTTCTGCTGAATCTTGCCGGCGTCTCACTGACCGGCGTCACCGACTACATGTTCGAGGCGCACCGCTCGCTGTTTCTGCGCGGGCTCTCGCTGTTTCACGGCTGGCTGCCGTTTCTGGTGGCTTATCTCACCGGGAAAACCGGCTACGACGGTCGCGGCTTCTGGGGGTGGACCGCCCTGTCCTGCATCGTGCTGCCGGTCTGCTATTTCCTTTTGCCGCCGCCGCAGCCCGCCCCCGGACTGACGCCGGTCAATATCAATTATGTCTTCGGGCCGAGCGATCACACCCCACAGACATGGATGCCGCCCAACGCCTGGTTCTTGACGCTGATGATCGGTTTGCCGCTCTTCGTCTATGCGCCGACACATTTCATTCTGCGCCGGCTGGCACCGGCGGCAGCGCCCCGAGACAAGTGAAGGCGTTGCTGTCAGCCAGGATCGTAGCTGTAGTCAATGACCGGTCAGGTGCTGCAGTATCTTTGCCGCCGCCGTGAAATCCCGCGCGCGGGATTCGCGCCGCAGCATGGCCTGCTCGTCGCTCCCCCACGTCTGCATGTTGTGATCCTCGTCCACATGCGCCACCTGCCACACCGCATCCGGCGTGATCGCGCCCGATGCCAGCGCAAGCGCCAGCAAGGCCGAGCCGGTCAATGTGGTCACCGAATGCATGGCGCCGAGCCGCCAATGATCGGCGGGCAGCGCCTTGCGCGCGGCTGCAATCGCGTCTTCGGGCTGGGCGACATGCACCACGCCCTGCGCCAAGATGAAGCGCGCGCCCAGCGCCTCACGCGCCCAGGCGACCAGCGGATCCCAGAGCTCGGCCTGCCGTTCGATCAGGCTTTCCGGACCGTCTGCGCGATAGAACAAGAGATCGCAGCCGAGATATTTGAGAATGTCATCGGCCACCGCCTGCTGCTGGCCATCGACACCGTCGATGATGGAGTTGCACAGACGCGTCAGCGGCATGCGTGCCGGATCGACCACATCGGTCTGTGCCTGCCATTCCGCCGCCAGTTCCTCCGCCAATGCGCGTGACGGCGTCGAGAGCGTCTTGCGCGCGGGCGTGCGCACCGTCCGGCCATCGAGAACGACAGCGAAGGCGCCGTCCTCTTCCTTCACACCGGCGGTCTCATAGAAGCGCTTGCGCAAATCCGGGCGCATCGCCTTGCGCGCGGAGTCCATCGGGTCGAGCGGATTGTTCTTGTAGATGTCGTCGAAAATGTCGCGCATTCGCTTTTTCTTCTATTGTCTGCTGTGACCGGTCCGGCGAGGCCGTCACTGGTCCGCCAGCCGCAAGTCTTCCGATGTCACGCGCAGCCGCTGCGCAAGCTGGCGTGCAATATTGGTCAAGATGGCCTGCCCGACGCGCGGATGCTCGCGCAACAGCGCCTCGAACTGCATGCTCGTGAGCATATAGGCCTCGACATCGTCGTCCGCCACCACGTCAGCGGAGCGCGGCTGGTGTTCCAGCAGGCCCATTTCGCCGACGGAACAACCGGGCGCAAGGCTCGCCAGACGGCGGTCGGAATGCGGTCCGGACACGCGGATGCTCACCGTGCCCTTGGTCAGGATCCAGAGCCGGTCGGAGGGATCGCCGGCATGACAGAGGGCGCTGCCGGCCGGATAGCTGATCGCGGTCAGGTGTTTTCGCAACGTTTCGACGTCGCCGGGCGTCATGCCCAGCGTCAGATCCGCCTGCGCCAGATCCTGCTGGACCACGGAATGGCCGCCGGCGCCGGCGCGCAGGATCGCTTCCTCCGCCCATTCCATCGCCGCGTCGACATCGTCGAGAACGAGAACGCTGTCATTGCCGGCGACGGCATCATGGATGATGTTGGCGTAGCTCCGCTGCGCGCCGCAAATGATGAGTTGCCGGTTGCGCTCGTGGCAGCGCTTGGCGGCCTGCTGCAACGCCGTCGCGCCGGATACGTCGATATCGGAGACGCGCTTGAAATCGAGCACGATGATGACGGTGCGATCGGCGGTGTCGCGCAGTTCCGTCGCCAGATCGTCGGAATTGCCGAAGAACAGCACGCCCTGCAATTCCAGCACCGACACCAGCGGCCCCGCCCTCTTCAGCACCTCGAGATCATGGCGCGAGCGTACGCGCTTGGAATGCACCACCGTGCCGTTGGCACGCCGGCGCACGATGGGCCGGCTCATATCGGCGATGAAGATGAAACAGGCGAGCAGCACGCCGACCCCGGCGCCGATGAGCGGCTGACCGAAGACCGTGGCAGCTGCGACCGCAACCACAATCGCCACATTGCGGCGCGCGCGGCCACGGCTTGCCGCATCGCCGGCGCCGAAGGCGTCGCGCGCGATGCGCAGCGTCATGGCGTCGATGGAACGGATGGAGACGATGATCAATAGTGCGGCGAGAACGATCATCGGAATGGCGAACAGCACCGACGGCGCGAGGAAGACGGCGACGGCCAGGAACAGCGCCGCGGCAATTGTCGAGACGCGCGTACGGCCGCCGGCGCGGTGATTGGCAACCGTCACAGAATAGGAAATCGCCACCACCACGGCGCCGACAAAGGCCGCGACGATATTGCCAGCGCCAAGGCCCAGCAATTCGCGGCGCGGGCCGATGGGAATGTCGGACAGATTCTGCGCGGCGCGTAGGTCGAGAAACAGATCGAGCGTTCCCAGCAAGGCGAGGATCAGCGAGCCAAGAACGATGATGCGCAGCGCCTCGGCGTCGTTCCAGAGCGCAGCAAAAATCGACAGGTCGAGCTTCGGCATCGCGCCGAACGAGCCGATCGACACGGCGCCAATGGTGGGGCCGAGATCGATGCCCGGCGCGACAAACCGCAACAGGTGATAGCCGAAAAAACCGATCAGCAATCCCGCCAGCAAGGCCGGGAATTTCGGGAAGATGCTCCCCATCAGCATCACGGCAAGCACGAGGAGAATGCCGAAAAGCGTCGTGAAGGGATGCGGCAGTGACAGGTTCTGCGCGAGGCCGACGAGATCGGACAATGCCGGAACGCCGAATAGCACCGGCAATTGCTTGAGCCCGATCAGAAGACCAAGACCGGTGACGAAGCCGCCGAGCACCGGATAAGGCGTGAACTTGATGACCCGCGAGAGGCCGGACAGTCCGAAGAGAATTTGCCAGAACGCCACCAGCAGCACGAAGACCGGATAGGCCGCCAGCACCAGAGCCGCATCGCCCTGCCAGGCGCCCATCAGGGCGGCACCGAAACTCGCATGCAGGAAACTGATCGGGTTGGTGGGAATGTTGGTCACGAACGACGAGGTGCGCAGGATCGCGGCGACGATGCCGCCGAACACGGCGCAGATCAGGCCCGCGAGGGCGCCCTGAGCGGCATATTCGGGACCGAGCGGTGAATAGGCGAGCACGCCGGAAGAGATGCAGATCGGCAGCGCGACACAGGCGACCGTGATACCGGCCCCCAACTCACGCGCGACCGACGACCAGCCGCCCTGCGGCAGGAAATTGCGGACCGGCGCGGCGCCGTTTGCGGCCACCGCCATACCGGCCGGGGCCACATTCGCATCCCGCGCCGTGCTATTGAGCGACATGGCGCTCTCGCTGCGGCGCCGACTGCCACACGGCTTCAAGCGCAGGCAGCAAGGCCGCGTAATCA
>JAEWCJ010000330.1 GCA_023390695.1 Pseudomonadota bacterium
GGCCAGCGACGGCCACGGCTGGGCGCGCGACATGGTGGACAATCTCTGCGTCGACCAGTCCGGCCGCATCCCGGAATTCTGCCAGCGCAGCGGTGAACGGGAAAACTACATGGCGCCGGCCGATCACCCGGTCGGCGTATTGGCCGCCGGCAACCTGCCGCCGGGGGCAACCTGCGCCTGGACCTTCGACGACGGCGAAGGCGCGCCGCGGCAGGTGACGACTCCCTGCGAGGAGGAAGTGCGGCTGCGCGTGCGCGCCGGCAAGCCGACCACCACCGCGCTCGATGTTGGATTGCCGGACGGCACCACGCAGCGCGTCGTCACCGACATTCTGGTGAAAGACGTGCTGATCGCCGGCATGGGCGATTCCATTGCCGCCGGCGAGGGCAACCCCGACCGCGCCGTGGCGCTCGACGATGGCGGCTTCTGCTACCGGCGCTTCCTCGCCGGCAGCACAAGCGAATATTTCCGGCCGGGCCGCGCCAATTTCCGCGGCAGCAAGGCCTGCGATCCCGGCCTCGCCTATGCGTCGGGGAATACCGCCGCCGACTGGGCCAAGCTGAACGCGCGCTGGTGGAGCGCCACCTGCCATCGTTCGCTGTACGGCTACCAGTTGCGTACCGCGCTCGCGCTTGCCGTGGAGCAGCCGCATGTCGCGGTGACATTCCTGCCGCTCGCCTGCTCGGGCTCGAGCATCGATTCCGGCGTCTTCAATACGCTGCGCGCGCGCGAATGTCCGGCCGCCGGCAATTGCACGACCAACAATCCCTCGCAGATGTCGCGCCTGAAAGAGGCGATGGATCTCGCGCGCAAGCATGACAAGGAGCGCAAGCTCGATCTCGTGCTGCTCACCGTCGGCGCCAACGACATCTGGTTTTCCGGCCTTGTCGCCGACGTGATCATCGAAGCGGCGACCGAGCGTTCGCTCTTCGCCAAGGGCGGCATGATCATCGACGTGCCCGAGTCGCAGAAGATCCTGAACAACCAATTGCCGCGCGACTTCGCCAGACTGCGCGCGGCGCTGAAGCCCTATGTCGGAGGCGATCTCTCGCGCGTCGTCTATGTCACCTATGGACATCCGGCGCTGGTGAATGGCGGCGAAACCTGCCCCGGCGGGCCGGACGGCTTCGACGTGCATCCCGCCTTCAATGCCGATCCGGCGCGTCTCAAGCGCGTCGCCGATTTCGTCAGCGACAAATTCCTGCCGCGCATGCGCTCGCTGGCCCTGTGCGAAGGCAAGGATTGCAAGGACGCCGCGACCGAGCGCATGACCTTCGTGGATTCGCATCAGGACCGCTTTGCCGATCATGGTTTCTGCGCCCGCGCGCAGACCGACCCGGCCTTCGACCGCACCTGTTTCTCGGAAAAGGGCGACAGCTTCGAAAACAATCCCGCGATCGCCGCCACCGATCCGATGAAATGCAGCCTGCAGGTCCGCGACTTCCGCCCCTATGCGCCGCGCGCCCGCTGGATCCGCACGGCGAATGACAGCTATTTCACCGCCATGACTTTCCCGGAAGGCATGTCGCCGGCGCTGCAGCCGAGCGACCTGCATGACGCCACCTGGGGCGCGACATCCGCCGTCTATGGCGGCGCCATCCATCCGACGGCGGAAGGTCATGCCGCGATGGCCGACGCCGCCCTGCCCGCCATGCGCGGATTGCTGGAATTGCCCTCGCCGGCGCAGATTCTCGTCGAGCCGCTGGCGCCGCTGCAGATGCCCGCGCAGACTTTGCCGGCAGGCCGCTGAGCCGGCCGGTTCAGCTCACACCCAGCTTCTTCTGCAGGCTGGTGGACGACGTCGTGTACTGGAAGGTCAGCTTCCGGTCGGGATAGACGTAGTGATGCGCCTTCTGCGCCATCAGCGCGCCTTCATGGAAGCCGCACAGGATCAGTTTCAGCTTGCCCGGATAGGTGTTGATGTCGCCGATGGCGAAAATGCCGGGCACGCTGCTCTCGAAGCTTTCGGTATCGACTTCGATCAGGCCGTCTTTCAGCTTCAGTCCCCAATCGGCGACGGGACCGAGCTTCATGGTCAGCCCGAAGAACGGCAGGATCGCATCGCATTCGATACGCGACGCCGAGCCGTCATTATGCTTCACGTGCGCCGCGGCGACCTGACCGTCGGCGCCTTCGAGTGACGTCACCTGCCCGATCGCCAGTTTGATTGTGCCCATCGCGACCAGCGCCTGCATCTTCTTGACGCTGTCGGGCGCGGCGCGAAAATCCGCACGGCGATGCAGGAGCGTCAATTCGCTCGCCACCGGCGCGAGGTTGAGCGTCCAGTCGAGCGCGGAATCGCCGCCGCCGGCGATGAGGATGCGCTTGCCGCGGAACGCCTCCATCTTGCGCACGGCATAGTGCACCGACTTGTCCTCGTAAGCCTCGATGCCGGGGATCGGCGGACGCTTGGGCTGGAACGAACCGCCGCCGGCCGCGACCACCACCACCTTCGCCTCGAACACCCTGCCCTGATCGGTGGTGACCCGGAACAGCGGGTCGCCGATCTTCTCGACGGTCTGCACCATCTCCTGGAAATGGAACGTCGGGCCGAACGGCTTGATCTGTTCCAGCAGCGCCCGCGTCAGGCCGTCGCCGGTCACCACCGGCACGGCGGGAATGTCGTAGATCGGCTTTTCCGGATAGAGCTCGGCGCATTGTCCGCCCGGCTTGTCGAGGATGTCGACAAGATGCGCCTTCATGTCGAGCAGCCCGAGCTCGAAGACGGCGAACAACCCGCAGGGACCGGCGCCTATGATCAGAACGTCGGTCTGGATCGGTTCGCTCATCGTGATCCGGCGGTTGTCAGGCCTGACGTTCAGGCGTGTGGACGACTAACCCATCGAGCTCGTCGGTGACCTTGATCTGGCACGACAGGCGCGAATTGGGCCGCACGTCGAAGCCGAAATCCAGCATATCCTCTTCCATCGGCGAAGGCCCGCCCACCTTCTCGCGCCACGCCTCGTCAATATAGACGTGGCAGGTGGCGCAGGCACAGGCGCCGCTGCATTCGGCCTCGATGCCGGGAATGGAATTCTTGATCGCATTTTCCATCACCGTCGACCCCTTCTCGGCCTCGACGGTGCGGCTCTGCCCTTCAAAGTCAATAAAAGTGATCTTGGCCATGAAGCTGGTGGGTGCGTCGGATGGGAAAAGCCGGACCGGACGGCCGACTTCGCACCCTATATAGACTCCAAACGGGCGGCGCCAGCTGCTCCGTTGGCGCAGCGGCGATCAGTTGGCCCGCAGCAATTCGGCGATCACCCGCCGGGCTTCGCCGATCGCCAGCGTGAGGCGGCTCATGGCGCGCGCGAGTTGGGCGGTTTCGGCCCTCTGCGCGGCGGTTTCGACCGCAGCGGCCGCTTCCGCCACCGACCAGGCGCCGATGCCGCGCGCCGATCCCTTCAGGGTATGGGCATAGGCGGCGATGGCGGCGGGGGCCGCCTCCTGCATCTTCACCAGGAGCATGTCGGCCTGGCGATCGAACAGGCACAGCACTTCGCGCTCCAGGTCGCGTTCTCCCAGCGTCATGCGCGCGAGATGCTCGATATCGATCGGCCGGTCCACCGGCGACAGCGGCGGCGCGACAACGGAATCGACAAGGCCGATTTCGATCATTGACAAACCTCCCAGAGGCTCTGCGTCCTCTTAGAAAGGCAGTTTGGCACCGGATCGACCAAAGCTGGGTAAATGCAAGGCCACATTTGCCTATTCGGCTTGTGCCGAACGTTGTCCCGGTTAATGAAGTTCTAAGGGCTGGGCCCCGCTCCCGGATGTGGGACGCGGTTGGGACCCGGCCCGGCGGACCGCAGGGACCGGCCCAAGGGCCGGGCACAGGAACCGGATACATGGCAATGCAGGGAAGCAGCTTGCGCGACCTTTCCAACCTCATGATCTACACGGCCACCGACGGCGAGAGCTGGATCGCGGCGACGTCGTCATCGCCGTTTTTCTGTCTGGAGGCCGGGTCGGAGCGGGAGGTCCTCGAACTGGCGGCCCGCGCTCTGCGCTTCCACCAGGCCGCGGCCACACGCGCGGCGCAGAACCAGGGACGCGAACGGCAATTTCCGGGCTACAGGATCCAGAACCGGGTCTCGGCGCGGGAACTTGCCATCGCGTATTGGTGATGAGCTCCTATTACGTTGAGATCCAGGGAATTTACGAGGAATTCCTGGAGTTTTCCGGCTATATCCTGGTCGACCAGGATGCCGATTTTCAGCTCTTCGTGAAGGACGGGCAGGAATACATCCTCCCCAAGAGCGGCGTTCGCTTCCTGCCGGTGGACAATGCCAACGACGCTGACATGCGCCGGTCGCGGCGGCGTAGCGTCCCCATTCCGGACCGCCACGAGCCTCTGTGAGCATGCCCCATGGAAGCCGGCCAAGACTACTCGGATACCGCGATCAGGCTTTCCTGACGCATATTAACGATGATTAAAAGCTCCTTAACGAGCGCAGTTTTCATCGAAAATCCCAAAGGATAGGATGTACGGCCAGCAAATGGT
>JAEWCJ010000394.1 GCA_023390695.1 Pseudomonadota bacterium
GTCTGCCTTTGGCCGTCTGTTCGACGGGCTCGCCGTGATTGCCGCGCTCATCCTGCTCGGCATGGTGATCCTGGTCACCGCCGACATCCTGCTGCGCAACCTCGCCGGGCGCGGCTTTGTCTGGGCGAATGAGGTCTCCGAATACGCGCTTTATCTGATGACGCTGCTCACCGGCCCCTGGCTGCTGCGCAGGGGCCAGCATGTGCGGCTCGACCTCATGCTGTCCGCCGTTCCCCGCCGGGTGGCCTGGATCATGGAGGCCGCCGGCGACGTGCTCGGCTTTCTGGTCTGCCTCGGCATGATCCGCTACGGCTACATCATGGCGTCGGAAGCCTGGCGCCTCGGCGCGATCACCATCAAGAATCTCGTCTTCCCCGAATGGTGGCTGCTCGCACCGCTGCCGGCGGTGTTCCTGCTGCTCGCCGTGGAATTCATTTTCCGTTTCCACCGCGTGCTGCTGGTGCGCGACCTCCGTCAGGAGGCGACTTCGGTCGCGTAGGCCATGCCCTGGATCGAAGCCAGCATCCTTCTGTTCGGCGGCCTTGTAGCGCTGATGGTGCTCGGGCTGCCGGTGGCCTTCGCCTTCCTCGCCATCAACATCGTGGGCGCCGCGATCTTTCTCGGCGGCGAGGTCGGCCTCGTCCAGTTCTCGCGCAATGCGGTGCAGTCGATCACCAGCTTCGCGCTGACGCCGATCCCCTTCTTCGTGCTGATGGGCGAGGTGCTGTTTCACAGCGGCGTCGCCATGAAGGCGATCGACGCCTTCGCCGTGCTGATCCGGCGCGTGCCGGGGCGGCTGTCGGTGATCGCCATCGTCGCCGGCACCGTGTTCTCCGCGATATCCGGCTCCACCATCGCCACCACCGCCCTGCTTGGCAGCCTGATGCTGCCGACCTTGCTGGCGCGCGGCTATCACCCGAAACTGGCGATGGGACCGATCATGGGCATCGGCGGCGTCGACATGCTGATCCCGCCCTCCGCCCTGACGGTGCTGCTCGGCAGCCTCGCCGGCATTTCCATCACCGGCCTGCTGATCGGCGGCGTGGTGCCGGGACTGATGCTGAGCGCGATCTTCGTCGGCTATATCGTGCTGCGCTCCATCCTCGATCCGAGCCTGGCGCCGGCCGAGCCGCTGGAAAAGACCCCGGGCTTCGCCGAGCGCTGGCTGCCCTTCCTGATCTATGTGCTGCCGCTGCTGTCGATCTTCGGCCTCGTGGTCGGCGCCATGTCGGCGGGCTGGGCGACGCCGACGGAAGCGGCCGGCATCGGCGCCGCCGGCACCATCCTCGCGGCTTTGCTTTACGGCCGGCTGAGCACCGCCAACCTGATGAAGGCGCTTCTCGGCACGGTGGCCATTTCCGGCACCATCCTGTTCATCATCATCGGCGCCACCACCTTCTCGCAGGTGCTGAGTTTCTCGGGCGTCGCCAACGGCATTATCGGCCTGATCATGGGACATGGCCTGTCGCCGATGACGGTGCTGATCGGCATGATCCTGATCCTGCTGCTCTTCGGCTGCTTCGTGGATCAGGTGAGCATGATGCTCATCACCCTGCCCTTCTTCATGCCGCTGGTGCAGCAGCTCGGCATCGACCCGATCTGGTTCGGCATCATCTTTCTGATCTGCATGCAGCTCGGCCTGCTGACGCCGCCCTTCGGGCTGCTGCTGTTCACCATGAAGAGCGTGGCGCCGGCGTCGGTCACGCTGAAAGAGATCTATTGGGCGGCCACACCTTATGTGCTCTTTGGGCTGCTGATTCTGATTCTGATCGTGCTGTTCCCGCCGCTCGCCACCTGGCTGCCCGGCCTGTTGGGAGGATAATAATTGGGAGGATGATGAAGAAGCATCCCAATCTCGACGATCTGCTGCCCTATCTGATGAACCGGCTGGTGGCGCGGCTGAATCAGAACCTGGCGGAAACGCTGCGCAAGCACGGCCACACCTTCCAGGACTGGCGCATTCTCGCCGTGCTCGCCGCGCACAACCACATCAACATGACCCAGTTGATGGAGGCGGCGGTGCTGCCGCAGCCGACGGCGAGCCGGCTGGTGGCGGGGCTGAAGCGCAAGGGCTTTGGCGACCGGCGCAACGCCGCGACGGATTCGCGCGTCGTGGAGATTTCCATCACCCCGAAGGGCCTGCAGGCCTATCAGAAGATGCTGCCGCACGCGGTCGCCGAATATCGCGCCGCCGTGAAGGGCTTCACCGCCGAGGAAGACGAATATCTGCGCGAGGCGCTGCAGCGCATGATGGGCAACCGCAGCATCAAGCTGCTGCCCGGCGTCAGGTGAGACCGGCGCCCGGCTCCGCTTCCGCGTCGAGGAAGAACGTCTCCATCAGACCGGCGCCCTTCACCTCGAGCGGCCCGCGCGGCGACAGCATGAACTTTCCGTCGAGCCGCTGCGCCACCGTCTTGGAGACATGGATGCGGTCGGGCTGGCCATGCGATTCCATGCGGCTCGCGATGTTCACGGTGCTGCCCCAGACGTCATAGGCGAATTTGCGCTCGCCGATGACGCCGGCGATGGCCGGGCCGGCATGCAGCCCGATCCGCAGCCGCACCGGCGCGCCGGTATCCGCCCTGATCCCCTCCAGCGCCTCGCGCATGGCAAGCGCCAGCCGCGCACAGATCTCGGCGTGGTCGGCGCGCGGCTCTGGAATGCCGACCGCCACCATATAGGCGTCGCCGATGGTCTTGATCTTCTCCGCCCCGAACCGCTCCGCCAGGCGGTCGAATTCGGAGAAGATCAGGTTGAGGAATCCGACCACGTCGGCGGCCGGCATCCGCGCCGAGAACGGCGTGAAATCGACGAGGTCGGCAAACAGGATGGTGGCTTCCGAGATATGGTCGGCGACCATGCTGGCGCCGTCATTGATGCGATCGACCACCGCCTTCGGCAGGATGGACAGCAGCAGCGCCTCGTTGCGCTCCTTGGCGTCGCGGATCTCCTGCATCATCTCGCGCTCGCGGTCATGCAGGAACTTGTTCTCCAGCGAGGCGCGGATGCGCGCGCGCAGCAGCGGCGGCGCGAACGGCTTGGGCAGATAATCCACCGCGCCCGCCTCGATGCAGCGGACGATGGAATCGAGTTCGTCCAGGGCCGAGATCATGATGACCGGAATTTCGCTGGTCGCGGCGTCGCCCTTCAGCCGCAGCAGCGCCTCGTAGCCGCTGACATCCGGCATCAGCACGTCGAGCAGGATGAGATCGAAACTGCGCTCCTGCAGATACGCGAAGGCCTCCGCCGCCGACGCCGCCACCTCCACCGCATGCCCGTCGCGCGCCAGTTGCCGGGCGAGCAGATCGCGGTTGGAATCGTTGTCGTCGACCACGAGGATGCAGCCGGTCATCGCCTTGGCGGCCGGCGCCGGCCCGCTCGATTTCATCGCCGCGACCACGCGCGAGGCGCCGTCGAAACCGAGCGATCCCGGATCGTCCTGCCCGGGATAGGCGACCAGCGCGTCCACCCGCGCCAGCAGGTCGTCGGCGGAGGCCAGGAGCCGCCGCAGGTCGGGCAGCAGCGCCTCGTGCCCGCCATCGGCCGCGTCCTCCAGGATCATCTCGCCATAGCCCTTGACGGCATTGATCGGCGTCCGCAGGTCGTGGCGCAGCCGCGCGCGGTATTCGTCGGGATCGGCTGGATTGTCCGTCTGCGCCAGCACCCGGTTCAGGAAATCCTGCAGCGCGGTGCCGGCGGTGCGGATCCGTTCCAGATCGGCGCGGTAGTCGCGCAGGCCCAGCCGCTCGCTGTCGTCCAGCAGGATCTCGGCAAAGCCGACAATGGCGGCGGCCGGCGCGGCGAATTCCTGGCGCAGATGCACGCGCAACGCGTTGTGAAGCCGCGCCGCCTCCTCCCCCTGCATGTCCTGCGCTCCTTGTCCCTGCGCTCCTTCGCGTCAGCCCGGAAGCAGCGCCTTCATCTTCTCGAGCAGACGCGGCAGTTCGATCGGCTTGGTATCGAAATCGTCGCAGCCCGCGGCCAGCGCCTTTTCGCGGTCGCTCTCCATCGCATGCGCGGTCAGGGCGATCACCGGAATCCCGGCGGTCGCCGGATCGGCCTTGAGCCGGCGCGTGGCGTCCCAGCCGTCGAGCACCGGCAGGCTCATGTCCATCAGGATGAGATCGGGGGTCTGGCTGGCGGCGAGTTCGACGCCCTCCTGTCCGTTCACGGCCATGATCACGTCGAAGCCGTTGCGGGCCAGCCGCCGGGACAGCATGTCCCGGTTCATCTCGTTATCCTCCACCAGCAAAATCTTGGACATTCCTACGCCTCTCCAACTACCTCTGCTACTCCACGCTTTCCACCGCCCGCCGGGCGATGGCCGACAGGGCCTTGCCGAGCGACGACAGGGGCTGCGCGCCCTTGGTCAGCACCAGCATGGTCCGCTCGTTGATCTGCCGGCGCTCGCTCTCGGTCAGATCCTTCGCCGTCAGCACGACGACGGGAACGGCCTTGGTCGCGGGATTGGCCCGCACCCGTTCCAGAAACGCGAATCCGTCCATCACCGGCATCATCAGGTCGAGGAGGACCAGCGCCGGGCGCGGATGCGCGGCCAGCCAGTCCAGCGCCGCCTGCCCGTTCACCGCCTCGGCGGTCTTCAGCCCGGCTTTCTCGACCGTCGCCTTGACGATGGCGCGCACATCCGCGTCGTCGTCGACGACGAGAACGGTCTCGTCCTGCGTCTGCGCGGTGAAGCGGCGCACCAGTTCGACCAGCCGCGTGCGGTCCACCGGCTTGGTCATGTATTCGGAGGCGCCGAGCGAATAGCCCATGGTGCGCTCGTCCACGATGGTCACCATGATGACCGGGATCGACGCCAGGTCCGGGTCGGATTTGAGTTCGCTCAGCACGCTCCAGCCGTCGACGCGCGGCATCATCACGTCCAGCGTGATGACATCGGGGCGATGCTTGCGGACGAGATCCAGCGCCTCCGTGCCGTCATAGGCATGCAGCAGGCGGTAGCCCTCCTTCGCCAGCGTGATGCGCAGCACGTCGTGCACGGCGGGGTCGTCGTCGACGATCAGGATCTTGCGTCCCGACACCGATCCGCTCATTGCCGGACCGTGATCGGCCGCGGCCGCGGCGTCGGGCTTGCCGCCGTCCGGCAACGTCACCGTGAAGACCGAGCCTTCGCCCGGCTTGCTGTGCACGGCGATGCCGCCGCCGAGCATGGTGCAGAAATGCTTGGTGATGGTCAGGCCGAGCCCGGTGCCGCCGTAATTGCGCGTGGTCGAGGTGTCGGCCTGGGTGAAGGCCTGGAACAGCCGGCCGATCTGCTCGTCGGTCATCCCGATGCCGGAATCGCGCACCGTGAAGGTGAAGACCCCCTTGCCGTCGGCGCCCTGCGTCCGCGCCAGCGACAATTTCACCACGCCGTCCTTGGTGAACTTGGCGGCGTTGCTCAACAGATTGATCAGGCTTTGCTTCAGCTTGACCAGATCGACCCGCATGCTGCCGATATCCGCGGGCACATCGAGCGCCAGCGTGTTGCCGTTCTTGCTCACCAGCGGCGCCACCAGCGCGCTGACATCGGTGACCAGCTTCTTCAGGTCCACATCCTCGATATGCAGATCCATGCGGCCGGCCTCGATCTTGGACAGATCGAGGATGTCGTTGATGAGACCGAGCAGATGCTTGCCGGCGGCTTCGATCTTGACCAGATCGGCCTCGCTGGAATCGTCGCCGCGATCGACGGCGTCCTCGCGCAGGATCTCGCTGTAGCCGATGATGGCGTTGAGCGGCGTGCGCAGCTCGTGGCTCATATTGGCGAGGAAGGACGACTTGGTGCGCGAGGCGGCCTCGGCTTCGTAACGCGCCTTTTCGGCGTCTTCGCGCGCCTTGTGAATCTCGCGCGCATTGTCGCGGAAGATGACCAAGGCCCGGCTCATGTCGCCGAGTTCGTCGGCGCCGGCCGGCGGCATCTCCGCGTCGAGTTTTCCGCCCGCGACCGCCATCATGCTGGCGGTCAGATTGCGCAGCCGCGCCACCATGTAGCGGATGACGAACAGCCAGACGATCAGGATCGCCGCCAGCAGGCCGACGACCGACAGCGCGACCAGCCAGGAGCGGCTGTCTTCCAGCGCGGACACCGCCTGCGCGGTGGCGTCCGCGGCCTCCTGTTCGGCGGCGAGCACCAGCGTGCTGACCTGCACCTCCAGATCGGCGGCGACCTTGTAGAGGGACGCCTCCAGTTCGTCGGCGCGGCTCTGCTGATCGAGCTCGTTGGCGCGCAACTGGAACAAACCGACATTCGGCCGCCCCAGTTCGAGCAAAGCCTGCACGGAATGCCGCAGCCCGGTGCGGTCCTCCGCCGCGGTCTGCGCATCGGATTGCAGCCTCTCGGACGCATCCAGTATCCGCGCGCGGACCGCCTCGAATTGCAGTTGCAATGGATTGAGCTGATCGGCCTTGTCGAGCGCCAGCGCCCGGTGCAGCAGTTCCGCGGCAAGATGACTGTCCGCGCGCAACGCGAGTGCGGATCGGACCGTCGCCTCATCCCCGGCAAAGCGCTCGAGGCTCTGCGCCAGCGCGGCGCTGGCCTGCGTGACCTGGTTCGCCACCTTCTCGCGCGCGGCGACGGTGTAGATCCGGTCGCGAATGACGCGGTCGAGCTGTCCCAGTTGCGCGTCGATACCGGCGATCAGCGTCTGCAGCCGCAGCATTGCGGCGGTGTCGCCAGAGACCGCCCGCAATTCCGAGAGCGCGCTCCACAAATTGACGATCTTTGCGGTCGCATCCGCCATGCCGCTGAAACGCTGCAACTCGCTGGTCGCTTCGGCGAGCTGGGCGCCGTCCGCCGCGATCGCGCGGGCATTGGTCTCCACCGCCAGCGAATACTTGACCGCCGGCAGGCTCGAGTTGGTCAGCCGGCTCATCACCGCTTCGATATGACGGAACTGCACCAACGCCACCAGCGTGGCGATCACGGTCAGCGCCGCGGCCAGCACGAAGGCGACGATGAGCTTTCCGCCCACGGTCCGATACCAGGCACGGCTGTTGACGGCCGGCGAGAGCTTCTGGGCGCTCGTCATGGTCTCCTGGACGATAGGCTCTGGCGCAAGGGCCGGAGGAGGACGATTCGCAGGGTCAGCGGACGTTCTACCCCGTCTCCCCCGTCATGGGAATGCGCAGTGCCCTGACATTTTTTGGCTGTTTGCGCAGCCGCGGCCCGCGTCAGATGCGGCGGCCGAACAGGGCGATCACGCCGACCGGAATGAGAAGCCCCATGGTCAGCACCACGCCGAGCAGGATGCCGAGTTCGCCGTAATCGCCGCGCCCGACCGTGAAAATCTGATTCAAATACTTGGTTTGCAACTGCCCTGCCACCAGCGCCAGATTCATCAGCGACGCCATCAGCGCGAACCAGGTCGCGCGATGGCCGGGCGGCGCGTAATAGGCGATCAGCGTGAGCAGCGGCACCATGCTGAGCTGGGCGAAGGGCGATGACGTCGCCGCGTCGATCAGGGCGATGGTGCGGGCGCCGAATCCGAAATTCATCTGCGTCCAGTCGGCCAGGCCGTAATAGAGCCCCAGATTGGGCAGCGACAGCAGCGTGCCGGCAACGGCGAGCCAGAGCAGAGTCCATTTGACCGGATATTCGGTGATCTGCTTGCTGAACATCCACAGCACGACGATGCCGAGCAACGCCGCCGTCTGCCGCAGCGTGCCGTAGAAGGCCTCGTCGAATTTCAGAACGTCGAGCGTCCACCAGAAATAGCCGTCGCCGACCGCGGGCGTCGCGCGGAAGGCGAAGATGATCAGCGTCGTGTAGAAGATCGCCATCCGCGTCTTGTGGTCGACGTCGCGCGTCACCCAGACCAGCATGGTGCAGATCACCACCATCGACAGCACGAAGATCACTTCCTGCCCGTACGGCACGCCGCCGATGCCGAGCGCCACCACCACCGCACCGAAGGCGATGCCGGAGCCGAGGATGCGCCAGTCGAGCGGCCGCCGTTCGCCGGTCTCGCGGATCAGGATCACGCTGCTCAGGGACACCGCCGGCACCACCAGGCCGAACAGGAACACCGTCTCGCGATCGAACAGGGTCGCGAGCCAGCCCGACAGGCCGGCGACCGCCAGAATGCCCGCCGACAAGGCGAGACGGCCCAGCACCTGCACCATGCCGAGCTCGGCCTTGACCTCTTCATCCGGTCGCGCCGCACCCGTCTCGTCGACACGCGGCACGACTTCGGTCGACATCGCATCGGCGACGACGTCCTGGATGACGGTTCCGATCACGATCAGCACCGCGCCCAGAACGAAGAGACGCTCCAGCGGGAGAAATGCGAGCCAGCCGCCGGCGGCGCCGGCCAGCACGATCAGGCCGGCGGTGGTGAAGCCCGCGCCGATGAAGATGTAGGATTTGCGCTGCGAGCCGAACAGCGGGACGCTGTCGACCAGTTGCCCGAACACCATCTTGATGGTCCAGGGCAGGGTCAGCCAGACGCCGATCCCGGCCAGTTCCGCCGGGCTGAGCGTCAGCCTCTCCTTCACCCACATGTCGCGGGTGACGTCGATCAGGCCGAGCGCGCCTTAGGCGAAATAGACCATCACCACCGGCAAATAGCGGAGACGGAAGGCCTGGACCGGACGGACGAGATTATCGAGAAGGGTCAAGAATGCACCGCGGCGGAAAGGAACGGACGTTAATCCACGAGCCTCTCACGGGCATGTCCCGGGAGCCGCGAGCGGAGAATTAGTGTTCGGTCCATTTAGCATCTATAACACCCGGCATCCCGTTTGAAGACATTCGCCGGTTCCGGTTCCCTGCCGTCCTCCCTCGCCTTCGATCCTCGCCCCAGCCAGCCATGAACAGACACGCGTTGTGGATCGCCAAACTGGTGCTGACGGCGATGATTCTCTTCGTCATCGCGTGGAAGCTGGATCTGGCGCGAATCCGCGACGCCGTCATGTCGCTCGCGCCCGCCGCGGTTCTGGCCGCTTTCCTCGTCATCGCGCTGCAGGCGGTCTGCACCGGCATCAGGCTCGCGTTTGTCGTCTCCACTTTCGATCATGCGCTGTCCGCCTGGCAGTCGATCCGCATCAGCATCGAGAGCATCTTTTTCGGCCAGACCTTCGTTTCGTTTCTGGGCAGCGATGCCCTGCGCATCTGGCGCGTGCGCAAATCCGGTCTCGATCTCGACCAGGCAAGCGCCGCGGTCGCGCTCGACCGTGTCATCGGCATCATCATCAACCACATACTGCTGCTGGCGAGCCTGCCCTGGCTGCTCGCGCGCATCGACAACGACGCGGTGCGGCTGATCCTGATCGCCCTCGCCGTCGCGGGCATCGCCGGCACCGCCGCGGTGCTGCTGCTCGGCTATTGGCGCGAGCGCATCGTCAGCACCGCGGCGCGCATCACCGGATTGCGCGCGGCCAGGATCGCCCGCCTCGCGGCGCAGGCGATGACGGCGGGACAGCGCCTGCTGCGTCCGCACCCGCGCCTGTTTCTGGCCGCCGGCATCAGCCTGCTCAGCGCGCTCTGCAATTCCTTCGTGTTCTTCATTCTGTTTCTGGGCTGGCAGATCGATCCCGCCACCGCATTGCTGGCGGCGCTGCTCGTTCCCGCCGTGCTGGAGATCGCCATGCTGCCGATCTCCATCGCCGGCTGGGGCGTGCGCGAAGGCGCCGCCATCATCGCCTTCGGTACCGTCGGAGTGCCGCTCGCGGTGGCCTTCGGCGCCAGCGTCGTCTTCGCGCTGCTGACGATCGCGCTCGGCCTCATCGGCGGGTTGTCGTGGATGCTGGGCCAGAAGAAGCCTTTGGCTGCGGCGGATGCGGAAGCAGGCACGGCGGACGCTGCCGGAAAACCGCGATAGAGATTCCGGACAGGCTGTAGAAGTGAACAAGCGACAGAGGACTTGCGAGGACGCGAGGACGGTGCTGGAAGGCGGTCCTCCCGCGCGAGGATCGGCGCTTCTACGAGCATGACAGACACGGTCGGGCCGCTGGCGGCAACGGCGCGCTAGGAATTTTTTCACGTGAAACATCGCCGATTGACCTGCGCAATCAGCGGCTTCGCGGCCGCCGCAGCAAAAAAGCCTCAGCAACGCCGCCCTGCGAGAATCGAAATCCTGGTTCCGCCGCGTCTTTGGTATTCAAAATGCCGGAAATCTTGCCTATCTGATCCCAAATCCGCGTTCTTCCAGTCTTCGCATCCGGTCATCGTCCCTTGAGCAATTTCAATAAGGAAACGGTCCTCTCCGTCAGGCACTGGACCGACACCCTCTTCTCCTTCACCGCCACCCGCGATCCCTCCTTCCGCTTTCTCAGCGGCCAATTCGCAATGATCGGGCTGGAGGTCGAAGGCCGTCCGCTGCTGCGCGCCTACAGCATGGCCAGCGCCAATCACGAGGACAATCTGGAATTCTTCTCGATCAAGGTTCCGAACGGCCCGCTGACCTCCCGGCTGCAGCATCTGAAGGAAGGCGACAGCATCCTGGTCGGCCGCAAGCCGACCGGCACCCTGATCCACGACAACCTGCTGCCGGGCCGGCGGCTTTACCTGCACGTCGGGCCGGGAAAGCGCCTGCTCTCCATTCTCCATGAGCTTCTGGATCAAACAGAGACAAGGCCGGAAACCTTGTACGCAACACACGTTGAACGGACGAAAGAACTCACAGAAGACGCCGCGGCTCTTGCAAAGCGAGGTGCATTTGTCGATATGGATACGGTTGAACCCGGGATTGGACCAGCGATCCGGAAT
>JAEWCJ010000432.1 GCA_023390695.1 Pseudomonadota bacterium
CTGCAATGCCTTCCTGCACGCAATCCTTCACGGCACGGCCGGGCCGCAGCGACGCCAGCATGGTCGCCGCCGCCTGTTCCCAGCAATCGATCGCTTTCCGCTGTGCGGCGTCCGGCTCGCCGAAAAAAATCGGCACCGAGAGATCCGACAGATAGAGATCGATCATCGAGTGCAGATCGACGATCACGAACTCGTTCCGGCGAATGACGCGGTCGGTGCTTTGCTGGGTCACGCCGCGCAGAAACGCGGTGCGCTCCCCGCCGCCGACCTCGGTGCCGCCGGTCACCGCCCATGCCCAGGTGCTGCCGTGATCGCGGATCGCCGCCTCCACGAGGCCTGCGAGATGATTTTCCGTGACGCCATCGCGCACGGCCTTCAGCGCCGCCTGGAAGCCGATATGGCCGACCTCCGCGGCCCGCCGCAGGCGCTCGATCTCCGCTGCCGACTTGATCAGCATCAGATCGTCGATATAGCGCACACCATTCACGATCTCCGCGGACGGCAGCGCGGCTTTCAGATCGAGATATTCGCCGGCGGTCAGCATGCCGGGCGCCACCTGAGCCGCGCCCGGATGCGCCAGGTCGACGCCGACCGGGCCGCGGTCGCTCTTGTGCGCGGCCAGCCGCTTGGCAATCTGCTCGGTCAGGCCGGAGCCGGTGAATTCGACGATCGGGTGCGGACAGGCCTCCGCCTTCACCCGCTCCGAATCCATTGACCAGTAGACCACCTCGCAGTCGCCGGCCGCGGTAACGATGACGGCGCCGCGCCAGGGCATGAAGGCACCGCAGAGATAGTGAAGCGACGCCTGCCGTGTGCCGACATAGGCTGCAATGTTCTCGCGCTGGAGACGCGCCGCCAGCGCAGCGACACGGGCTTTGAAATCGATAGGCTGCATGGACATTACACTCAATCGATCGACAGATTGGCGCCACGAACGGCCTGCGCCCATTTCGCGGTTTCGCTGGTGATGAACTTGGCGAAGTCCGCCGGCGTCGACGCGACGATTTCCGCAGCCTGCGCGGTCAGCTTGCCTTTCACATCCGGGTCGTTCAACGCAGCGGCAATCGCCTTCTGCAGCTTGTCGACAATCGGCGCCGGAGTATTTGCAGGCGCGACAACGCCGATCCAGCCCTGCGCGTTGTAACCTTTGACGCCGGCCTCGCTCACCGTCGGAACGTCGGGCACGACCGGCGACCGCTTCTCGCCCGTTACGGCCAGCGCCCGCAATTTTCCTGCCTGCACCAGCGGCAGGGCCGTGATCAGCGAATCGAACATGACCTGCACGTGATTGCCGACCAGATCGTTCAGCGCCGGCGCGCTGCCTTTGTAGGGAACATGCGGCATGTTCACACCGGCCTGATGCACGAATAATTCGCCCGACAGATGCATCGAGGTGCCATTGCCGCCGGAGGCGCGATTGAGCTTGCCGGGATTGGCCTTCGCGTAATCGATAAGTTCCTGGACGTTTTTCGCCTGCACCTGCGGATTGACGACGAGGAGCAAGGGATACTGAACGACCTGCGAGACCGGCGCGAAGTCCTTCACCAGATCATAGGTCAGCTTCTTGTAGAGCGTCTGGTTGATGGCGTGGGTCCCGATCGTCGCCATCAGGATGGTGTAGCCGTCGGGCGCGGCCTTCGCGACGGCATCAGCGCCGATATTGCCACCCCCGCCAGGGCGCGCCTCGACAATCACCGGCTGCCCGAGCGTTGCGGACATCTTGTCGGCGATGAGGCGCGTGGTGATTTCGGTCGGGCCGCCCGCCGCCGCCGGCACCACGAAGCGGATCGGCTTGGTCGGATAGTCCTGCGCGAGCGCCGGCTGGCTGCCGAGCAGCGCAACGCCGATCAGCGCTGAAACATGACGCGCGAATTTCATGGTGGAAACTCCCCGGAAAATGTTTGCTTTGTTCGACAGTCGAACATATATTCGACAGTCGATCATTCCTAGCACCCGCCCGCGGCCCCTGCAATGCTGGTCACCCCCGCCGAAATCGAGAACTGGCCTTCCGGCAGCGACACCTTTGTCGAGGCTTTCGCCAAGGGCCTCGCGGTCATCGGCGCATTCGGAGAAAGCGGCGGCACGGTTTCCATTTCGGATCTCGCCCGGCGGACCGGACTGCCCCGCGCCGGCGTGCGGCGTCTGGTTCTGACGCTCGTGACATTGGGGCTGGCTGAGGAACGGGACGGACGCTTTGCGCTGACGCAGCGGGTGATGCGGCTCGGTTACGCCTATCTGTCGTCGCTCGACCTGCGGCAGGTTGCCCAGCCGGTGATCGAAAGCCTGGCGCGGGATTGCGGCGAGGTGGTCGCGGTGTCGGTGCTCGACGGCGACGAAATCGTCTATGTGGTGCGCGCGGAGCCGCAAAGCGTATTGCGGCGCAGCCTCACCATCGGCAGCCGGCTTCCCGCCTTCTGCACCTCGATGGGGCGCGTGCTGTTATCAGGATTGTCGGAGGGCGCGCTCGCCGCCTTTTTCGCGCGTGCCAGCTTTACCGCCTTTACCCGGCATACCCTCACGGACCGGCCGGCTCTGCAGCGGGAAATTGCCGTTGGCCGCGAGCAAGGCTGGATCTTCGTGAGCGAGGAACTCGAGCTGGGCACCTGCGGTATCGCCGCGCCGATCAAGGACGGGCGCGGACGCATCGTCGCCGCGCTCAATATCAGCACCAATCTCGGCCGCTATTCGGAGCGGGCTTTCGTCAAGCAGTTCAAGGCACCGTTGCTCGACATCGCCGCACAGATTTCCGCCCGCCTGCCGATCCTGTAGCGCGCGCAAGAATATCCTCTCTTGGCGGTGCGCCGCGCGCCGCGGCAACCACATTCCTGCGCGATGGCAGCATAATCGCCGGATTGATCGCGGCCTGTCTCCTCAGTAGGTTGCCGCTATTCACGGGATACAGACAATGGCGACATCGCCCTACGACACCGACCTTGACCGCACCCCCGCAAATTTCCAGCCGCTGACGCCGCTGCAGTTCTTGGAGCGCTCGGCGAGCGTGTTTCCGGAGCATGCCGCGATCATCCACGGCGGTCTGCGCCGCAACTATCGCGACTTCTATGCGCGCAGCCGCCGCCTCGCCTCGGCGCTGGCCAAACGCGGAATCGGCAAGAACGACACCGTGTCGGTCGTGCTCGCCAACACGCCGGCGATGCTGGAAGCGCATTACGGAGTGCCGATGGCGGGCGCCGTGCTGAACGCGATCAACACGCGTCTCGATGCCGCCGTCATCGCCTTCACCCTCGACCACGCCGACGCCAAGGTGCTGATCGCCGACCGCGAATTCTCCAAGGTAGTGAAGGAGGCGCTCAAACTCGCCACGGTGAAGCCGCTGGTGATCGACTACGACGATCCCGAATTCGCCGGCGACGGCGAACGGCTCGGCAGCATCGAATACGAGGACTTCCTGAACGAAGGCGATCCCGGTTTTGCCTGGCAGATGCCCGGCGACGAATGGGACGCCATCTCGCTCAACTACACCTCCGGCACCACCGGCGATCCGAAGGGCGTCGTCTATCATCACCGCGGCGCCTATCTGCTCGCGATGGGCAATGTCATCACCTGCGGCATGCCGGCGCATCCGGTCTATCTGTGGACGCTGCCGATGTTCCATTGCAATGGCTGGTGCTTCCCGTGGACGGTCTCGATCGTGGGCGGCACGCATGTCTGCCTGCGCGCGGTGCGTGCGCCCGCGATGTATGACGCCATCGTCAATCACGGCGTCACGCATCTGTGCGGGGCGCCGATCGTCATGTCGACGCTGCTGAATGCGAAACCGGAGGAGAAAAAGCCGATCTCGCATCAGGTAAATTTCGCGACCGCCGCTGCGCCGCCGCCGGAGGCGGTGCTCGCCGGCATGAAGGCGGCCGGCTTCAACGTCACCCATGTCTACGGGCTCACCGAGGTCTACGGCCCGGCGACCGTGAATGACTGGCACGCCGCATGGGACGTGCTCTCCCCCGCCGAACAGGCGGCGAAGAAGGCGCGCCAGGGCGTGCGTTATCCCGTGCTGGAAGCGCTCGATGTGCTCGATCCCGAAACGATGACGACCGTGCCGCGCGACGGGCAGACGCTGGGCGAAGTCATGTTCCGCGGCAATGTGGTGATGAAGGGCTACCTGAAAAACAGGAGCGCGACCGAAAAATCGCTCGCCGGCGGCTGGTTTCATTCCGGCGATCTCGGCGTCATCCATCCCGACGGCTACATCCAGTTGAAGGACCGCTCCAAGGACATCATCATCTCCGGCGGCGAGAATATCTCGTCGATCGAGGTGGAGGACGCGCTCTACAAGCACCCGGCCGTGCAGGCGGCAGCGGTGGTGGCGAAGGCGGACGAGAAATGGGGCGAGACGCCCTGCGCTTTTGTCGAGCTCAAGCCCGGCCAGAGCGCCAGCGCCGCCGATCTCGTCACCTGGTGCAAGCAGAACCTCGCCGGCTACAAGGTGCCGAAATACGTGGTGTTCGCCGAATTGCCGAAGACCTCGACCGGCAAGATCCAGAAATTCAAGCTGCGCGACATGGCAAAGGACGTGTGAGCACCACCGCATGTCATCGCCGCGAAAGCGGGCGATCCAGTAACCGCAATCGATTCAGTGATTACCGGATGCCCCACTTTCGCGGGGGCATGACGGTCGGAGGGAAGGGAGCCGAATAAATCACCTCTTCTCGGTTCCCTTCGCCTTCTGCAATTCCTCCACTTGCTTCTGCAGCTTCGCTAGCGCGTCTTTCAACGCTCCAATTTCGCTGTTCACCGCGGCAAGTTGCGCTTTCGCAGCCGCCAATTCCCTGTCGGATGCCGTTTGCCGCTGCTGCGCATCCAGCGTCACCTTGTTCAGCCGCTGCTGCAGGAATTCGATATTCGCCTGCAGACAGCCGGTGCGCCGCTCCATCTGCTTTTCGGCGGTGCAGATTTCCAGGCCGCGCACATCCTGCGCCGCGGCGTGCGGCGCTGCGAGAAGTCCGCCCAGCCCGGCCAGCGTCAGGACAATGCGAGGCTTGAACCGCATGGCAGCCGCTCCCTCATTCCACTTTCAGTTCGAGCTTCTTGATCAGCGCCGACCATTTGGTCTCGTCGCGATCGAGCAAGGCCGCATGTTCCTCCGGTGTCGAGGACATCGGCACGGCGGCATCGTTGGCGATGCGCTGTTTCACATCGTCCGACGCCAGCGCCTTGCGCAATTCCGCATTGAGGCGGTCGACAACCGCGCGCGGCGTGCCCGCCGGCGCGAGCAGCCCGTAATAGAGTTCGGCCTCAAAGCCGGGCAGTCCGGATTCGGCGACGGTCGGCACATCCGGCAGCAGCGGCGAACGTGCAGCGGAGGTCACCGCAAGCGGACGCAGCGTGCCCGCCTTGAGATTGCCGAAAGCCGGCGGAATGATGTTGCAGGCCACGGCGACATGCCCGCCGACAAGATCGTTGATGCTTTGTGCCGTGCCTTTGTAGGGGATGAGGTTCATCTGCGCGCCGGACAGCGACATGAACAGTTCGGCGCAAAGATGCGAGCCGGTCCCTTTCGGCGAGGAACCGATATTGATCTTGCCCGGCTCCTTCTTTGCCGCTGCGATCAGGTCCGCGACCGTTTTGTACGGTGTCGGCGGGTGCGCCATGAACGCCATCGGCATCACCGCGATCAGTCCGATCGGCGCGAAATCCTTGCGGATATCGTAGCCGGTATTCGGCGCGTAAAGCTGCGGATTGATGCCGAGCGTGCCGGTATGGCCGAGCAGCAGCGTGTAGCCGTCAGGCGCTGCCTTGGCGACCGCGCGCGTCCCGATCAGGCCGCCGGCGCCGCCGCGATTGTCCCCCACCACCTGCTGTCCCAACGCCGTGGAGAGCTTGTCGGCGATGATGCGCGCCATGGCGTCGTTGCCGCCCCCGGGTGGAAAAGGCACGACCAGGGTGACGGGACGCGTCGGATAGCTCTGTCCCTGGGCCGGCAACGCGGCGCAAACCGCAAGCAGAAAAAGACCGTGACGCAGCAATCCCAGCATGCCGTTTCCTCAAATGTTCTGGTTTTGAATGTTCTGTTTTGAATCAAAGCCGCCAGCCCCCTTTTCGGAGAGCTGGCGGCCCGCCCGTTAAAATACCCCCCGCAAAAATCAAGCTCAGTGAATTCTGACGCTGACCGACTGCTGAAGACGAGCAATCTCGTCCTTCACCAGCAATTTGCGACGCTTCAACTCGGTTATTTTCATGTCATCCGTGGAGGGATGCGCAAGCGCATCCGAAATTTCATCCTCAAGCGCCTGATGCTGGGCCTTGAGTTCCGCGAGATTGACACCTGGGGACATGCAGGTCTCCTTCTGAGGGGTTGGAGCCTAGGCGTTCAAATTTGACACGCAGAATGTGGCAAGTCGATTCCCGGACGCAAAAAATCCCCACTGATCCCACTGCGGAACCTTGCTTGCAGGGGCACGGAGATGGGATGATAGTTGCAGTTCAGGGCGGCGGCGCGCAGGCGCCAAGTCCCCGAAAAGGGATCGTTTTTCGTCAAATTCTCCGGGTCCCGGCCGGCGGCCCGTGCGGATGAGTCGTGCCGTCCCTCGCAATTTCCGGGATCCTTCAGGCGGCGATGACACAAGAGGAAGAAAGCGAGCTTCGGACACAATTGGCCCGCCTGCAGCAGGAGCATCGCGACCTGGATGTGGCGATCGAGGCTCTGATGGAATCGCCCGGCGCCGACCTGCTGCAAGTGCAGCGTCTCAAGAAACGCAAGCTGGTATTGCGCGACCGCATTTCCTTCATCGAAGACCAGCTCACGCCGGATATCATCGCCTAGCGGAACGGCGGATACTCCTCCGGATCATCCCCCGGGGCGATCGCACGATTTCGATCACAACGAGAACAGCTTCGATGACACCAGAGATGGCCCGCGGGTGGCGGACTATGCTGCAAGGCCTGACCAGACGTATCGTCGTGCCGATCCTGATTGCATGGACCGCTCAGGCCGCAATGGCGCAGACGGCGCCATCGCCCGCCACGCCTGCACAGGCGCTGGATCCGCAGGCGAAGGAATTGATCGTCGGCACCAAGGAAGCGCCTCCCTTCGCGATGAAGGGAACGGACGGCACCTGGCAGGGCATCAGCATCGACCTCTGGCGCCGCATCGCCGACGAGAAGGGATGGCGTTATCGCTTCGCCGAAGAGCCGACGGTGCAGGATCTGGTCGACGGCATGGCGGCCGGCAAATTCGACGCCGCGGTTGCGGCGTTGACGGTCACGGGGCGCGCGAACGCCTTTTCGATTTCACCTCCGTGTTCTATTCGACCGGCCTTGGGATCGCCGTTCTGGACGGCGGACCGCCAAGCTGGCGGCCCCTCATAACGGCGCTGACATCCTTCGGCTTCGCGCAGGCGGTTCTCGCCCA
>JAEWCJ010000439.1 GCA_023390695.1 Pseudomonadota bacterium
GCCTATGGCTGGCCCGCCGACATTCCCGAAGAGGACGCGCTCGCGAAACTGCTTGAACTCAATCTGTCGCGCGCGGCAGCGGGTGTTGCGGCTGCGAGCGACGACGATAGCGATAAGGACTAAGCGGGCGCGGCGAGGGTTTTCCTGAGAGCCTCGCCGGCTTGCCGGAACCGGCTCGCTCCCCGGTTCCGCCCGACGTTAACATACCACGCGGATGCGTAGCCCGCATCAAGCCAACAGGTCCGCACCGATCTTGGCTGAAGCCGAGATCGGCACCACTAATGCGCAAGTCCGCTAGCGGACTTGCGAAGCGCGACTCGATGACAAGCTCAGCGGAATGCGGGACAGCCGCTCCCGGATTTCGCTCCGCTTCATCCGGGCTCCGTAAAGGATTCTGAGAACCTCACTCCACCACCAGCTTCACCAGATCGCCGGGCTTCAGCTTGTCTTTCACGTCGAGCCCGTTGAGCACGCGGAAGCGCTCCACCTGGCGGTCGTGATAGGCCATGCGGGCGCCGAGTTTCTCCACCGTATCGCCCGGCCGCACGGTGACGATCCGCAGCCGCAGCGGCCGCGCTGACTTGATCTCGGCAAGCGTCATGCGGCGGAAGGTCTGCACGGTGTCGCGGAAGGATTTGTCGAGTTCCGGCGTGGCTTCCTTGGCGGCGAAGATGAAGCGATAGACTTCACTGCCGAAGCGGATGGCGTAGATGCGGAACGACCACGGCTCGCCCTTGGCGGTGGCGGTGGCGGCCCTGAAACCGTTGATGGTCAGTTCCTCGATGCTGTCGGTGTCGATATTGTCCATCCAGCCGGACTGCAGATATTCGATCAGCTTCTGATCGGCGGGAAGGCGAACCACGTCCAGCCGCACCGCCTGTTCGCCGGAATCCTTCACCCCGAACACCGCCTGCGGCGTGTTGTCGAGCACGAAGCCGTCCGGCGCGGTGAAGGTGAAGCCGAGTTTCGGGTGCAGGAACTTGCGGCCGCGCACGAAGCCTTCGCTCGGATCCTCGCCATAGGTCAGGCCGCTCAGCAATTTCAGATACGGCTCCCGCTCGCGCAGGCCGGGGCCGGGCGCGACGAACTGGCGGGCATTCAGCGTCGGGTGGGTGACGCGTTCCGGCGTCGCCGGATGGGAGGAGAGATACTCGATCGAGCGCGGATCGATCTTCGACATTGCCGCGCGCAATTCGGCGTTGCGGCCCATATTGGTGAGGAAGCGCGTCGCGCCATAGGGATCGTAGCCGGCGCGCGAGGAAATGCCGACGCCGATGCCGTCGGCCTCGAATTCCTGCGCGCGCGAGAAGGTGGCGAGCGCGATCTTGGATTTCGCCAGCGCCAGCGCGCCCTTCTGCGGATCGGACAGGACTTCGTTCGACACCTGATTGACCAGAGCCGCCTGCCGCACCTGGTCCTCGCGGATCGCGGCGTGCCGCGCGATCACATGCGCCATTTCGTGCGACAGCACCGAGGCGAGCTCGGCGCGGTCGTTGGCGAGCGCCAACAGGCCGCGCGTCACGTAAAGCTGCCCGGTCGGCAGCGCGAAGGCGTTGATGCTCGGCGAATTCAGGATGGTGATGCGGTAATGCAGGTCCGGCCGTTCGGAGGCGGCGACCAGCTTCTCCACCACCTGATGGATATCGGCTTCAAGCTGCGGCGCTTCATAGGCGCCGCCATAGGCCGAGAGGATGCGCTGATGTTCGCGCAATACCGCCGGCGCCATTTCCGTCTGTTTCGGCGGGTCGGGCAGGCTGACTTCGCGCCCGATATTGCCGCCGGAGCAGCCGGCGAGCACAAGCGCCAGCGCCGCGCCGGCGAGGGCGCTGCGAAGCTGTCGCTGTGCGGGAAGGCGCGGCGTCACTGTCGAACCCTGCTCACGTCTGCGAACTCGATCTGGTCGGGGCGAAGCAATTCGATCCACGGGCCGCCGCGCTCCTCGACGATGCCGCGGACGCGCACCAGCCGGCTTGAGAGCGAATACGGAGCCAGCTTTTCGGCGGTGAAGCGGGCCTGCAGCCGTTTCGGAATGGTGGCCGTGAAATCCTCCGACCAGCGCCGCCCGAAATTCACGTAGATCGTGCTCCCGCTTTCGCGCACCGACAAAACCCAGCCCTCGATGACGGCAAACCTGCCGCGCCGCGCCTCGATCGCCGCAGGATCGTTCGCGTCCAGGATGTCATAGACCGGGTCCGCCCATAGGCCAACTCCGGCGTCCCGCGCCCGGCGTTCCCGCGCCAGCAATTCGGCGCGGCATTCCGGCGGCTGCACCGCGCCCGCCGCGCGTACGAAACCCCCGGCGATAAGGTCATATTGTACCGGAATGTCCGAGCCGCTCACGGTGACGAAGGCGGCGAGGCGGCCATAGCGGTCGGGCTGCCCCGACAGCGCCTTGAGTTGCAAATCCCGGCCGGTCACCCGGCGCAGCAGTTCCGGCTGCGCGGCCGGCCAGGCGGCCTCGATGCCGGCCAGCAGGATTTCGCGCCCGTCCTCCAGCAGCAGACTGCGGCCATCCGGCGCGGCGACCGCGCGCGCGGTGCCGCCATCCGGCAACCGGCATTCCGCCTGGGCGTTTGCGGGCAGCAACAGCAGCGGCAGGGCAAGGGCACAGGCAGGCTTCATGCACGGCTATCCAATGGCGGGATTGCGGCGGCAGGGTGGAGGCTGTCCCATATCGCAGGTCAGATCTGGGGAAATCCGCACAAATCCATCCCGCCGGTCCTCCGGTTGAGCGCTTCGCAGACTTCGCCGGATCGATTATGCTGGTTTCCGATGTAACCAATTTCAAAAAAGAGTGATTGGCCGTGAAATACAGCCGGAAGGACGCCAAGGATTACGCCCGCCAGAATTTCAAGGGAGTCTGGGCGGCGGCCCTCACTCCGTTCCACGCCGATCTGTCGATCAACGAGGCTGGCTTCGCCAAGAATCTCGCGCACTGGACGACCGATCTCGGCGTCGACGGCGTGTTCATCGCCGGCAAGCAGGGCGAGTTCTTCTCGATGTCGGTGCCGGAGCGCAAGCGCACCTTCGAGATCGCCGTCGACGCGGCGAAGGGGAAGTTCGGCACCATCATGTCCTGCTCCGACCAGAATCTCGACACGGTGATCGACCTCGCCAAACACGCGCAGGCGGTCGGCGCCGACTACATCGTCGTGCATGCCCCGGTGCTGCATTTCCTGAAAAGCCAGGACGAGACGCTGTACGAGTATTACAAATACATCAGCGAGCAGGTGGATATCGGCATCGCGCTGTGGAGCCATCCCGACAGCGGCTATCTGATGAGCCCGGAACTGTGCGCGCGCATCGCCGAGATCCCGAACGTGGTGGCGATCAAGTACAGCGTGCCGCGCGAGATGTATGCGAAGCTGACGAAACTCGCCGGCGACAAGATCATCGTGAGCACGGCATCGGAAGAGGAATGGTTCGACAACATCGTCGAACTCGGCTGGCGTCTCTATCTCTGCTCGAGCCCGCCCTATCTGCTGCAGACCAAGGCCGACCGCCGCATGCGCGACTATGCCGATCTCGCGTTCAACGGCGAGGTCGCGAAGGCGCGCGCGATCCGCGACAGCCTCGAGCCGGTGCGGCAGGCGTTCAAGCGCTCGCGCCCGGCGGAAAAGCCGCAGGCGCATTCCAAATACTGGCAGGAACTGCTCGGCCAGGTCGGCGGCCCGGTGCGGCGGCCGCTGCTGCAGATGACCGAGGCCGAGAAGCAGGCGACGCGCGAAGCGTTCGAGGCCTGCGGGCTGGGACGGGCCGCGCAGTCAAGCGCAGCTTAGCCTCAATCCGTTATCCTGAGGTGCGAGCTGCGTAGCAGCGAGCCTCGAAGGATGACGGGCAATGACTCGGATGCGGGGAACGTGCTGGCCGTGCATCCTTCGAGGCTCGCGATCTTCGATCGCTCGCACCTCAGGATGACGGCGCAAAGTTACGGTTCGGAGAAACAACATGGCGACAGGACGGCTCAAGGCTTTCAACTTCAAGACATGGATCGAGGAGCATCAGCACCTGCTGAAGCCGCCGGTCGGCAACAAGAAGGTGTTCGACGACGGCCAGATGACGGTGATGGTGGTGGGCGGGCCGAACGAGCGCGCCGACTATCATGACGACCCGGTGGAGGAGTTCTTCTACCAGCTCAAGGGCGACATGGTGCTGAAGGTCGTCGACAACGGCAATTTCTACGACGTGCCGGTGCGCGAGGGCGAAGTGTTCCTGCTGCCGCCGCATGTGCGTCATTCGCCGCAGCGGCCGCAGGAAGGCTCGGTCGGGCTCGTGGTCGAGCCGGCGCGGCAGCCGGAGCAGAAGGACGGCTTCGAGTGGTATTGCTTCGAGTGCAACGCGCTGGTGCATCGCATCGAGCTGAAGGTGAAGGACCTGGTGAAGGACCTGCCGCCGCTTTACGAAGCCTTCTTCTCCGACGAGAAGGCGCGCACCTGCAAGAATTGCGGCGCCGTGCATCCCGGCAAGAAGCCGCCCGCCGGCTGGGTCAAGCTCTGAACGCCGGCAATCTGCCGCGCCTGTCGGGAAGAGGCTTCACAACAGGCGCAGCCGTGCTAGGACAGCGGCAGCGGTCCCGTAGCTCAGCCGGATAGAGCGACGGTTTCCTAAACCGTAGGTCGGAAGTTCGAGTCTTCCCGGGATCGCCATGATTCTTAAAGGGAATCGCCGGGCCGGATCGATCGCGCCGGCGGGGCGTCGTCTCGCGCGCCGCGGCGCTGCCAGCAAGGGCGCACATCAAAGTTTAAGCTCCGTCTGCGTATTCGTATCCCTTAGCCGCCACCGTCCGGCGCGACGGTCTCGGCGCTGCGGACGTCTTTCCGGAAGAGCGGGCGGTGTGGTGGCCGCCGCTCATGCGGCAATGGCGTCCCGTTTGGCCAGCGCGCAAGATATCCGGCGGCAGCGTCGGCAAGTGTTTCGGCTTTCGAGTTGCGCGGACCGCTCCCGGCCTGGCGCCAGGCAGGCGCATTTGCGTGAATTCAGGTGCGTTTCAGTCTGACCGATCGCGGTGTCATGCCGTATCGGGTTTTGAATGCCCGGCAAAAATGCTCGAACGAATTGAAGCCGGCCTTGAAGGCTATCTCGCTTACGGAATTGTCATCCAAGCGAGGCTCCAACAGCCATTCGTAGCATTGCTGAAGCCTCTGCTCCCGGACGACGTCGCGAACGGTCGTTCCGGAGAATTCGAATACGTGCTGGACGTAGCGCGTTGAAACCTTGAGTTCGCGCGCGATCAATCCGGTGTCGAGCTGCGGATTGCAAAGATTGGCGCTTATGTATTCAAGAATCCGCTCGCGATTGGCCCGGCGCCGCGACGATTGCCTGGACTCGGTGTTGTCATTCGTGGATTGGACGGCAAGCGCGAGAATATCGAGAATGCTGGAGCTCAGGATCGCGCGGGCATGCATGTTGAGGTTGGGCGCCTCAACGGTGAGGTCATTGAGCAGGCGCCCGAAGACTCGTGCGATCGCGTTATTTCCCTCGATCCTGCGGCCACACAAGCTCGCGGGCTGAGGAAGGCGGGCCAGAAGGTCATTCCGGTCCATGCGGATGACCAGGCGCCGCACGCGGGATTCGAAGATATTCTGATAGCTGTCCCCCGAATCGGCGACGAAAAAATCGCCCGGCGTGATTTTGAATTCGTTGGCGCCATATCTGATGATGCCGGTGCCCGCCAATTGCACCATGACAAAATAGCGGTTGTTTTGATTGCCGTGGCTGGGCCGCTCGATAACCGCGGAATCGCATTCGACTTCAGACAGGCTCAGGCGTCCCATCGCGTGACTGCACATTGACGCACTGAAGTTGTGCGAATTTTCGGGCAAGACCTTCAGATCAACTCCTGAAGCACAGGATATCGCATCCTCGAACTCTGCCACACGCATTCGTTACCCCTTTGAATACGCCGCATGCCGCTCCCGGAAACCGGCAGCAGCAAATGCATCACCAGTCACATTTTACGACGGAATTTGCGTTGGGCGTCAACAATTCGTGCGCCGGCAGCAAAGAAAGACGCCCGCGAAAGCCTCATACTGGGAGGATTAACGGGTAAGGAAAGCAATGCAGCGACAGTTCATCACAGGCACATGGCAACAGAACCGGGCATTTTCGCCGGCGGTCATAACCCGCGGAGGCAGAACGGTCTGGCTGGCTGGACAGGGCGCGACCCAGGACAAGGACGGGAAATCGCTTGCCGGTGACTTTGAGGCGCAAACTCATGAGAGCTTCCGGCTGATCTCGGAGACGCTCGCATCTGCCGGCGGGTCTCTCAGCGATATCGTCACGATGACCGTGTACATCATCGACGCCAGGCACGGGAATCGCTTCGTAGAAATCAGGAAGTCCTATTTCCCGAACGGGTTCCCGGCGAGCGCCTTGATCACGTGTGCCGGCTTTGCAAAGCCGGAGATGATGGTCGAGATCATGCCCGTCGCGGTCATTGCGGATTGACGATGGCAGGCGGCGCGACCCAAGTCGTTCTGGGCAAGCCGGAAACGGCGCGACCGGACAATGCGCCGGTCATTGTCTGTCAAAACCTCTCGAAGAGCTACAAGACTCTTCAGGGTGCTCCGATCGAAGCGCTGACCGACATCAATCTGAACATTCAGCCGGGCGAGTTCATCTCCGTCGTCGGGCCCAGCGGATGCGGCAAGAGCACGCTCCTGAAGATATTTGCAGGCCTTCTTCCCAAGACCGAAGGCCGGCTGGATCTGATGGGGAGCCCGATCCTGGGGCCGCGCAAGGACATCGGAGTTGTTTTTCAGAATGCCGTCCTTCTGCCCTGGCGGAACGTTCTGAAAAATACGCTGCTTCCTGTCGAAGTGCAGGGACGCGGACGGGAAAAATATGTCGAGCGGGCGCGCTCGCTTCTGAAGATGGTCGGGCTCGAAGGGTTCGAATCGAAATACCCGTTCGAGCTTTCCGGCGGGATGCAGCAAAGGGTCGCGATCACGCGGGCGCTTGTGCACGACCCGTCCATGCTGCTGATGGATGAGCCGTTCGGCGCGCTGGATGCCATGACGAGAGAGCAGATGAACCTGGATCTGCAGGACATCTGGATGAAGAGCAAGAAAACCGTGCTCTTGATCACGCACAGCATTCCGGAGGCCGTATTTCTCGGCGACCGCGTGGCAGTCATGTCGTCGCGGCCGGGACGGCTCGTGAAGATCATCGACGTGAATTTTCCGCGCCCGCGCGACCTGGATGTGCTGTCGCACCCGGAATTCGGAAAAATAGTTTCGGAGATCAGGGATCTTCTTCACGCGAGGCGCGGTCTCGACTGAGGGCTGCGTCTGCAAAGCAAGGATAGAGTTCGGGAGAATAGGATGCGAAACAGACTGTCGACTGCCATTCTCATCGCCTGCTTTGTCGCGGCACCTCCCGCGGTGGCGCCCGCCCAGGACCTGGTGCGGGTCTCGCTGGTTCACGCGCTTCCACAGCTGACGCCGAGCTTTGCGATCGCGAGTTCGCTGCCTTCCTATCTCGGTTACTGGAAGGAAGAGGGGCTTGACGTCGAGGTCAACACAACCCCCGGAACCGCCGCCGCAATGCAGCTTGTGATCAGCAAGCAGGCGACGGTGGGATATGGAAACCCGCACAGTGCGATCGTTGCCAGGCAACGGGGCGCGAATGTGAGTTTTTACTACACCTCGCTTAGAGGCGATATTTTCGGAATTGGCTTGCCCGACGGGAGCGGATTGAAAGATCTCCAGGATCTCAAAGGCAAGGTCGTCGGCGTTTCGAGCTTTGCCAGCGGCGGCAATTCGTATGCCAGGGCGCTTCTCGAGGCTAACGGTCTTGAGCCCGGCAAAGACGTCACCATTACCGAGATCGGCGTTGGCGGCCGGGCTGCCGCCGCCCTGAAGGGAAACCAGGTGCAGGCCCTCTCCTTGTGGGATGAAGCTTATGCCCGCATGGATCAACTGGGCATCAAGCTAAGTCGCGTCATCAAGGATCCAAGGGCCAGCAACTTCATTGCCGGAAGCCTGGTCGTCAATGACGAGGACATTGTAAAGCAGCGCAAGGTTCTGATCGGCATCGCCAGGGGAATTGCCAAGGCGCAGTTGTTCCAGGAAACAAATCCGGAAGCTGCGGTGCGCATCCATTGGACGGTCTATCCTCAGAC
>JAEWCJ010000450.1 GCA_023390695.1 Pseudomonadota bacterium
CCGTGCGGCCGCGGTCCATGATCTTGATCGCGGCTTCGATCGGTTTCGGCGTCACCCGCGTCGGCCCGTCAAACGGATATTCCTGAATGCCGATCAGGCCGAGCGCGATGACCACGCTCACGGCATAGAGGCCGAGCGCCATTGCCTGCGCGCGCGGCTTTTCCAGATGCACGAACCCGATCGCGACCATGGTGAGCAGCGACAGGATCAATACGCTCGCCCATTTGATTTCGTTGGAATGGTCGGAGTTCAGTGCCAGGCGCTCCGCGCGGGCGTTGCCGACGGCGAGCGTGGCCTGCAGCAGACTCGCTTGCAGCGTCGGCCCGGCGATATGGCCGACTTCAGGCGAAGCGACGATCTGCGCGAGACGGTCGAGCGCGCGGGCGGTGGTCTCCGAGGTGGCGCCGTGGCTCATCCGCGCCCATTCGTCGGTGAGCGCGGAGAATGCGTAATGGCGCATCGCCTGGTGCAGTTCCGGCGGCATCTTGTCAGAGACGCGGGACAGTGCGTCCAGCGCGATCAGGGCGTTGCCTTCCGTCAGCACGGTACGGGTGGCGCGGTGATTGCGGTCGCTGATGTCGTTGGCGAGGAAGCCGATCAGCAGCGCCGACAGCACCCCGATGGCGCTGAGATAGGTCGGCACGATGCCGCGCGTGGCATGCATGAGGCCTTTGAAGGGCGGATGAAACGACGCCCAGTGGATCGCAAACGCGGTCAGCCCGTAGACCAATGCAAGCGTCAGGAAAATACCGCCAATCGGCAGGTCGAGCCAGGCATCAATCACGGGAGCGCACTCTCTGTGTGGAAGGACCGGGCTGGGGCGCCCGCATGCCGTCTTGTAAGTGCGGCTTGCTAATGATCGGTTTCGCTGCGCCGGCCGGATGCGGATTGCGTGCCGCGCTTGGCACCGGAATCGGTGATGTGTTAGGCCCGACGCAACGGAGGTGCCTATGGCCGGTCAGAAACATGTCGCGGTATTGATGGGTGGCTGGTCGGCGGAGCGCGAGGTGTCGCTGCGCTCCGGCACGGCCTGTGCCGATGCCGCGGAACGGGCCGGCTATCGCGTCACCCGTATCGACGTGCAGCGCGACATCGCCACCGTCCTGCAGGCGCTGAAGCCGGACGTGGCGCTCAATGTGCTGCATGGCCGTCCCGGCGAGGACGGCACGCTGCAGGGCGTGCTGGAAGTGATCGGCATTCCCTATACGCATTCCGGCGTGCTGGCGTCCTCGCTGGCCATGCAGAAGGATCTCGCCAAGGTGATGCTGAAGGCGGCCGGCGTGCCGGTGCCGGACGGCCTCGTCGTCTCGCGTTTCGAGGCGGCCAAGCAGCATGTGCTTCCGCGCCCCTATGTGATCAAGCCGATCGCGGAAGGCTCCAGCGTCGGTGTCTTCATCGTCACCGAGACTCACGACCATCCGCCGCAGGAGCTTTACCGGGAGGACTGGACGTTCGGCGAGATGGTGCTGTGCGAGCGCTTCATTCCGGGCAAGGAACTGACCTGCGCGGTGATGGGCGACGAATCCTTGGGAGTGATCGAGATCGTGCCGAAGGTGCGATTCTACGATTACGAAGCGAAATACGCGCCCGGCGGCTCCGAACATGTGCTGCCGGCGCAGATTTCGCCCGATGTGTACGAGGAGGTGCGGCGCCTGACGCTCGCCGCGCATCGCGCGCTCGGCTGCCGTGGCGTGACGCGCTCCGACTTTCGCTGGGACGATACGGCGGGGACGCAAGGTCTCGCCTGTCTGGAGGTCAACACGCAGCCGGGCATGACCGAAACGTCGTTGGTGCCTGAACTGGCGGCTTATGCGGGAATGTCGTTCGAGAAGCTGGTGGCGTGGATGATCGAGGACGCCTCGCTGGAACGCTAAGAGCGTTTCAAGCGAGGCGGGTACCGGTTCGCGCGAAGAAAACGCATTTCATCCCGGTCTGTGCAGGCGAATGGTCAGATCTTCATCTTGAGCACAATGGAGGCCGATTGGCTCAGGAACCCGGTCGGGCTGGCCTGCAGATCATAGTGGATGCCCAGATCCAGTCCGTCCCCCGCGGCTCCGACCAGCCCGATGCCGGCCGAATACAGCCAGGGCGAAGCGTCGAGGCCGTGGGTCACGAAGCTGCCGCCACCGCCGGCATAGGACGCGGTGATGTCCGGCGGCCTGTTGAGCGCGTTGTAGCCGATGCCGGCTTTGGCGATGAGATCGACATGAGCGGAGATTCGGTAGCTCGCCTTGCCCGCGGCGGTCATGATCAATTCGCGATAGGTCTGGGCGTTCACGTTCAGGTTCAGCGCGTCGGCGCCGGCCTCGCTGTAAGCCTCTGCGCTGACCTGCGCGTAATCCAGGCTCACCGAGGGAGCGAGCGTCAGGTTCGGCCCGGCCGGGATTGTTTGTTCGATGCTCGCGCCGGCATGCATCGTGGCGCTGTTGTAGCTCGCCGATGCCGTGGCATTCATGAACCCGATCGCGCGGCGTTCCCTGTTGCGGTTGAAGGCGGCGTCGACCTGAAAACGCGCTGTCATGTCAGGTGACAACGCATAGGCGCCGTACAGGCCGGCCTGATAGCTTCTGATGTCGAGTGTGTTCGGCACCGCGTCGTCGCTGCCGTTGACGGAGCTGGACGAGACGGCGAAGGCGCCGCCGACCGACAATCCGGACGAAACGGCCCGGTCGATGCCGGCGGCAAGCCCGCCGCCCTGGGCGCGATAGCCGGGCACGCCGTCAAGATTGCCTTGCCGGAAAACGCCGCCGAAGGGTCTCATCCAGAATCGCCGCTCCGGCTCCGCGCTGCGAAGTTCGTCCAGCCGCATCCCGACGACATGCTGAAAGGCGCGTTGCGTCTGGCTGGTCACCCGGGCGGCCGCGCCGGTCAGGACCGGCAAGGTCTGGCTGACGGCGGTGGACAGAGCGGGACCGCTCAGGCTGTTGAGAGCATTGATCGCCGGCGCCATGGCGCCGTCCAGCCCCAGGGATGTGCCGGCGATACGATACAGAACCTCGGCGGCGCCCAATGCGGAGGGATTGTTCGCGGTTCTCACCGCGTCGGCATAGGGCGAAATCAGAAACAAACTGCTGAAATGGCCGGAGAAGGTCCCGTCGATCGCATTGTAATCCTCGAGGATCATCTGCGCCGTGGAGGGATCGCCGGCGACGTCTCCATAAAGCGTGGTCAGCGTCGCGTTGGACAGCGTCGCCAGCAGAACCTTTCCCTCCGGCGTGACCGAGCCGAGCAACGTGAAATCCTCGCCGTTCGGTCCGAGGCCGCGCCCCCAGAAATAGCCGTTCTGGTATTCGGTGATGATGAAACGTCCGGCCTGATTCGTGCCGAACACCGCCGGGCTGGCCATGGTCCAGGGCGTTCCGGCGGCCCAGGCCCATTGCGGAACGGAATTCGCGAGGGTCGGTGCGGCGGGCGGCGGCGTGAAAGTCCCCGGATCGTAGGGCAGCATGTAGGCCCA
>JAEWCJ010000455.1 GCA_023390695.1 Pseudomonadota bacterium
GCCGTGTTCCGGCATCGGGGGTCCCGTTCGTGCTTCCGCATTCCATCGGCGGATGAATTCCCCGGCATCCGCCTGGAACCCCCGGAGCCCGGCGGGCGTTTCTCCGGCATGCAGAATGTCATACCACTCGAATTCTACCGCCAACGCAAACGCCGCCGGCTGATCGCAGCCGCCTGCCGTGAGGCGGTGGCGCGAAGTGGTATGCTTGTCATCCAGGATGCATCCGGCCGCATTTTCAACCTGACCGGCCAATTTCGATTCCTCGAAGAGGGCTTCGAGAATTGCAGCGCGGGATGGGCGTTGCGTATGCCCTATGACGCGATTAAGCGGGTCAAGGTACCGTCATGCGATCATGGCCGGCCGCAATCAGGCTGATGGCAGAAGGCGCGGGGTTCGGATTTCTGCTCTCTCGCTACAGTCGGCATAAAAAAAGCCCCGGCGACTGCCGGGGCTTTCTGTTCTTGCTGCAACTCAAGGGCAATACCAGAGCGGGCCGACGATGACGCAGCCGCGTCGCTGCCAGTCACGCGGGCGCGCATGATGGCGATGCCATCCGCGCGGGGCGCTCTTGTATCTCTGCCCGGCGCGATAATGATGTCCGCGATGCCGCTGCGGCTGGGCGCGGTGCGGCGGCCGGCGATGCTGAACCTGAATCACATCCGTTTCGATCTGCATCGGCGCTGCAGCAATTGGCGCTGAGGGGAGGGCCGATGCGGAGGAGGCGGCCATCAGGGAGAAAGCGATGGTCGCGGACAGGAATAGTGTTTTCATTCAAACGTCCCTTGGTTGGTATTTACAGATATCGCTAATCCGATTCATGCAGCCAAATTAAGACGCGCGGCATTTTTCCGGCCCGCATCGTGGTTCTTAGCTGCGCGATCTCCGCGACGGCTGATTCGTCAGGCTGTCCGCCCTGCGTCTTCGGCCAGCAGGTAGGCCTGGAGGGCGAGCGCGCGATCCGAACATTCGATGAGCTGGTCAACCTTATCGATAAGATATTTGAGATCTTGCCGGTTGATGCAGCCGAATTCGGCGTTGTTGACCTTGCGCTGCATCGGCGCCAGCTGCTCCAGCAGCGCATGGCCCTTTGCGGAAACGGTGAGCGTCACGCGGCGGCGGTCGCCCGGATCGGTCCGCTTGTGGATCAGGCCAAGCTTCAGCAGGCGTTGGGCGAGCGAGGTGACGAAGGCGCCGGACAGATGCAGGTGATCGGCCACCGTTTTCACATTGACATCGCCGTCCACCGAAAGATGGGCGATGGATATCAGCGTCGTATATTCGATGCCGGCAAGACCGATGGCCTTGCCGTGACCGCAGCGGAGCTGTTCGTGCCGCGACAGGAAACCAAGCAGGCTGTGAACGAGATGACGAAACTCCCGGTCGCTTCCATTGACCAGCAATTCAGGCCGCGACGTTGTCAAAGGAAACTTTTGCCGCGCCCTTTTCTTGGAAGCAGGCTCAAGCGCGTGAAGGGAAGCCGGTTTTCGTTTGGGTCTCGAAGCCATCGTCGTTCTTCTTGCGTTGTGCCGTAAGACGGGACGGCCGCGAATCGCCCCAAGCATAGACCAGTTGCAAGCAAAGGATTGCCTCTGGGTCTATCGCAGTCTGCAGGAATCCATCTGGCCGGCCATCTTTTACTGGCCCCCCTGCGGCGCGGCAGGCTGGCGACCGCCGAGAAACGTCTCCGACACCAAGGCATCATTGGCCATATCCGCGGCGGGACCCGAGGTTACGACACGCCCCGTTTCCAGAAGATAGGCGCGGTCCGCGATCTTCAACGTATGCCGCGCCTTCTGCTCCACCAGCAGAACGGTCAATCCCTCCTTGCGCAGCGAGGTGACGAGTTCAAAGACAAAGGCGGTCATTTTGGGCGCCAGTCCGAGCGAGGGCTCATCCAGGAGCAGAAGCTTCGGCCGTGACAGCAAGGCGCGCGCGATTGCCAGCATCTGCTGCTCGCCGCCGGATAGCAGGCTCGCGAGAGAGTTTCTGCGCTCTCCGAGGATCGGAAAACGCTGATACATCGCATCGATATCCCTTGCCGCCGCGCTCCAGTCGCTCCGGGAATAGACACCCATCTGCAGATTTTCCTCGACCGTCATCCGTCCGAGAATGCCGCGCCCCTCCGGCACCAGTGCAATCCCGGCGCGCAGGTTCTTCTCCGCCTGGCCGGGTTTCAGCTTCTTGCCATTGTAGACGATCTCACCGCTGAAGGGCAGCAGGCCGGCGATGGCACGCACGGTCGTGCTCTTGCCGGCGCCGTTTGCGCCGATCAGCGCGACGATTTCTCCCGTCTTCACCTCGATGGAGATGCCACGCAGACCCAGGATTGCGCCGTACCGCACTTCGAGATTGTGCACTTCCAGCATCATTCGTCCCTGCCCAGATAGGCGTCGAGCACCGCCGGATTGCTGCGCACGGAAGCGGGATCGCCTTCGGCGATCAACTGGCCGAAATCCAGCACATAGAGATAGTCGCAGAGATTCATGACGAAGGTCATGTCATGCTCGATCAGCAATATCGTCAGCCCGCCCTTGCGCAACTCCAGCAGCAGCTTGCGCAATTCATGCGCTTCGTCGTGGTTCATGCCCGCCACCGGCTCGTCCAGCAGCAGCAATTTGGGGCCTGCGGTCAAAGCGCGCGCCATCTCGACCTTGCGCTGGATGCCGTAGGGGAGGGATTGCGCGATCCGGTTGCGCACGCTTTCCAGACCAAAGGTCACAAGCGCCTGCTCGGCTTTTTCCTGCGCGGAGGGATCGGCCCAACGCGTGGGCAGCAGCCTCCGCCACATGGCTTCCGTGTGCGGCTGCGCAACCAGAAGATGCTCCCAGACCGTCATGCCGGCAAAAAGCCGGATGTTCTGGAATGTGCGTGCAATGCCCGCGCGAGCGATCTGGAAGGGCTGTTGTGAGGTGATCTGCCGGCCGTCGAAACGGATTTCGCCGGTGGAGACCTTGAAGGCGCCGGTAATGACATTGAAGAGTGTCGTCTTGCCGGCGCCATTCGGGCCGATCACACCGACAATGCGTCCTTCGGGAATCTCGCAAGAGACTCCATTCAGCGCACGAATACCGCCGAACGAACGTGCGACGTCTGTGAGTTGGAGCAGAGGCTGCGGAGTCATGGTCATGCGGCACGCTTCTGCAAGCTCAGGAAACGAAGCAGATTGCGATCGAGGATGCCTTGCCGCCGGACGAGGAGCACGATGATCAGCAGGGCTCCGAACGCGGCGAGACGCCAATCGGAGAGGAAGCGCAGCATTTCGGGCAGCATGACAAGCAATAAGGCGCCGATGATTGCGCCCGGCGCCACCGTCGAGCCGCCGAGAATGACCACAAGGACGAATTCGATCGAGCGGTCGAAGCCGAAATTGGCCGGTTCGATATAGACGTGATGATGGGCAAACAGTCCTCCGGATATGGCCGCGACGGCCGCGCCAAAGCCGAAGGCGCCGATCTTGATCGCGGTTGTATTCAACCCGACGAGGCTCGCAGCGGTCTCGTCGTCGTGGACCGCGCGCAGTTCGAGCCAGAGCCGGGAATGCTCAAGCACCATGACCAGCAGCAATATTCCGGCGGCCCAGGCCCAGATATAGCCGACGGAAATATGGGCCATGCCGCTGAATCCGCCGGACCCGCCCATGGTCTCGAAATTGAGCAGGAAGCTTCGCACCATTTCGCCGAATCCGAGCGTCGCCATGGCGAGATAGATGCCTTTCAGACGCAAGGCCGGAAATCCGATGATGATGCCGATGATCCCGGCGAAGACGGCGGCTACGAGCAGTGCCGCCGTCAGCGGCATTCCCATCTCGACCGTCAGCCAAGACGTCGCATATGCACCGATCCCCATGAAGCCGGCATTTCCGAGCGAAAGCTGCCCCGTGGAGAGAATGACGTACACGCTCAGCGCGCCGAGCATCAGAATTCCGGTGTCGGCCAGAAGGCCCGCGTAATAAGTGGACATCAGACGCGCGGTCCCTGATCGGTGCGGGCGCCGCCGAGAATGCCCTGCGGGCGCAGCAGAAGAATGAGAATCATCAGCCCGTAAACCACGAGGTCGCGGATCTGCGATCCGCCATAGGCGACGGTCATGACCTCGGCAATGCCGATCAGAGGTCCGGCGACGAGGGCGCCCCAAATGCGGGTGACCCCGCCGACGACCATAACGGCAATGGCCTTGAGACCGGTCTCCACACCGACATAGGGCGTGATGGCGGCATAATGCAGGCCGACCAGAACGCCGGCCGCACCCGCGAGCAAGCCGGAGAGCACGAAGGCCAGAAGCATCAGGCGGTCCGCCGGCACCCCGAGCAGTCGTGCGACATCGCGGTTCTCCGCGACCGCGCGCAAGGCGCGTCCGATCGACGTGCGCTGGACGATATAGGCAAGCAGCGAAACCAGCAGGACGGTGGCGCCGAGTACGATGAGCTGCATGCCGCCAATCGACACCGGCCCAAGCTGGAAGCGTGTGTCGAGAAATTCCGGCGGGAGCTGCAACGGATCGGAGCCCCAGACGTTGGTCGCGACATTCTGCAGGATGATGGAGAAGCCGAGCGTGCTCAGCATCGGCGTGATGACCGGCGTGTTGCGCAGCGGCTCATAGCCGACTTTCTCGATGATGACGGCAATCGCGGCTGCGCCGCCCATGCCCACGGCCACCGCAAGCGGCAGGGGCAATTGCGCGACGATGATGGTGAAGCCGAGATAGCCACCGATCATGAACAGCTCGGCGATGGCAAGATTGAGAATGCCCAGAATGCCCATCACGAGCGAAAAGGAAAGAGCAATGAGCGTATAGACGGCGCCTAGGGTGAGGC
>JAEWCJ010000456.1 GCA_023390695.1 Pseudomonadota bacterium
ACGAGGGCGTGTTCTCGTTCCAGGACGATGACGAACAATGGCTGTCCCTGCGCTATGACCTGACCGCCCCGCTCGCCCGCTATGTGGCGGAGAATTTCGACACCCTGCCGAAGCCCTACCGCAGCTATCGCTTCGGCTGGGTGTTCCGCAACGAGAAGCCGGGACCCGGGCGCTTCCGGCAATTCATGCAGTTCGATGCCGATACGGTCGGCAGCGCCTCCCCCGCCGCCGACGCCGAAATCTGCATGATGGCGGCGGACACGATGGAGCGCCTCGGCATTCCGCGCGGCTCCTACGTGGTGAAGGTGAACAACCGCAAGGTGCTGGATGGTGTGCTTGAGGCCATCGGCCTTGGCGGCGACGAGAATGCCGGCAAGCGCCTCACTGTCTTGCGGGCGATCGACAAGCTGGACCGGCTGGGCGCCGAAGGCGTGAAGCTGCTGCTCGGCCCTGGCCGCAAGGATGAAAGCGGCGACTTCACCAAAGGCGCAGAACTCAACCCGGACGCGATTGATCGCGTGCTGGCCTTCACATCGGCCAAGGGAGCCGACACCGCCCTCACCCTGCAGAATCTCCGGACCGTCGTCTCGAGGTCGCAGCAGGGGAGCAGCGGACTGGAAGAGCTGGAAGCCATCGCAAAGCTTGTGGAGTCATCGGGCTATTCCGACGGCCGCATCGATATCGATCCCTCCGTCGTGCGCGGTCTCGAATACTACACAGGTCCGGTCTACGAAGTTGAACTGCTGATCGAAACGAAAGACGAGAAAGGCCGCCCGGTCCGCTTCGGGTCGGTCGGCGGCGGCGGGCGGTATGACGGTCTCGTCTCGCGCTTTCGTGGCGAGCCGGTGCCGGCGACAGGCTTCTCCATCGGCGTCTCCCGCCTGCAAGCCGCGCTGACGCTGATCGGGCAACTGGATTCGATGGCTGAACTCGGACCTGTGGTCGTCACGGTGTTCGATCGCGATCGCATCTCCGACTATCAGAGGATGGTGGCGACGCTGCGCAATGCCGGCATTCGCGCCGAACTCTATCTCGGCAACCCGAAGAATTTCGGCAATCAGCTCAAATATGCCGACCGCCGCAATTCGCCCTGCGTCATCATTCAGGGCGGCGACGAGCAGGCGAAAGGCGAAGTACAGATCAAGGACCTGATCGAAGGCGCCAAGGCCGCAGCGGCGATCGCATCAAATCAGGAATGGCGCGAGACTCGTCCGGCGCAATTCGCCGTCAAGGAAGATCAGATTGTCGAAGCCGTGCGTGAGGTGCTGGCCCGGCACGGGTCGAAGCACTAGCGTCTAGACCTCGACCAGATCAGCGTCCGGGACGAGCGAAATCGGGTCGGGCGCGTGAGCGAGATCGAGCTCGTGTCCGACGAACTGCTCGGTCGCGCTCAGGGTGTCGATCAATCCGCGGAACCAGATCAGCTTGTCATCGCGGAACCGCATGAAATGCGCGGCCCGGTAGCTGATCGAGCGCTTGGTGGCGATATGGACCGCGTGGAAGAGGCTCATCGTGGCGGCATAGTCGCCCTGCACAAGCAGATGCTTGATATCGAAGTGGCGCGCCTCGAACGTATCCGGAGCGATGCGGCACACCATGTCGATGACCGCGGATTTGCCTTTCCGGTACCCGCAATGCGGCAGGACATCCACCGGCCCGGAAATCAGCCAGTCCACATCGTCGTCGAGATAGGGTTCGAGCTTTGCGGCGTCGCAATCTTGCCGGGTCTGCAGGAAATCGAGAACGAATTCGCGCGTGATGGCCATTGTCAGACCTCTACAATAGCCGTTTCTGCAAGATGCGCGGGCCGGGCAGGCTCGCGCATCGGGTCGATGTAATGACCGAGCACCTGTTCCGCAGCGTCAAAACTGTCGATGATGGAACGGAAACAGACCGCCTTGTCGTCTTCGAAGCGCACGAACTGCCCGCAATGATAGGAGATCAGACGCCCGGTATTGTGCAGATATCCGGTGAGCTTGAGATAGGTCGCGGCGCGATCGCCATCGATCAGAATCACCTCCGGCTCGAAGCTGCGGAACTGAATGGCGCCCGGAATGACATCCCGAAAAAGTTTCATCACCGCCGCCTTGCCGACATGCTCGCCGCAATATGGCAGCACCTGCGATGGGCCGACGATCGCCCATTTCACGTGCTCGGCAATCAGAGGCTCGATACGCTCGGCATTGCGGGACGCATAAGCTTGGTAGAAGGCCTGCACGACGCTGGGCGATACCGGTTGAACCATAGACGTTACTCCGAACTCCGCGTAAGCGTGCCCGGAATTCCTTATCTTTCCGTGATTCTGGCTTTCGCACGGTGGCGAGGGAGTTTTTGCACGGCGTTAACGATACCGGCGTCCCTGCCCCGTTTTTCGCCGACCGGCATCGAAACCCGTGACGGAACGACGTCGAATCCTTAAAGAAGCCGTGCTAAAGGCCCTCGGACTTACAAAAAATCGAAAGCAAGTGCGTTCTCATGTCTCAGGCGACCATATCCACTTCCGAACCCGACCTGCGGGCGCAGACACTCGTGTCCGCCTACGAGCGGGCCGGCTATGGCCGCGTGGCGCCAGCCATCCTGCAACCGGCGGAGCCGTTTCTGGACCTGTCCGGCGAGGACATTCGCAACAGCATCTACCTGACGACCGACGCCGAGGGCCGCGAATATTGCCTGCGGCCGGATTTCACCATCGCGGTCTCACGCGACTATCTGGCATCGCCGGCGGCGGGGTCGCCTGCCAATTTCTGCTATCTCGGCCCGATCTTCCGTCAGCTGGAAAACGGCCCCGGCGAATTGCTCCAGATCGGCATTGAATCGTTCGGCCGCAAAGATATTGCCGCGGCGGACGCCGAGATGCTGTCGCTCGCTTTGGAGGCCTCGACCCAATATGGCGTTGCCGGACCGCAAATCCGCATGGGCGATGTCGGCCTGTTCTCGGCGCTGATCGGCGCACTGGATCTTGCACCGGCGTGGAAGCGGCGGCTGGTCAAGGATTTCAACCGCAAGACCTCGCTGGCGCAGGATCTCGAACGGCTGACACTGGGGGCGGTCAGCAAACGGCCGGAATATCAAGGCGTGCTTGCGGCGCTCGCCGGATCCGACCCGAAGGCCGCTCACGCGCTGGTCACGGATCTGCTGTCGATCGCCGGCATCACCGCCGTCGGCGGCCGCTCGGTGGAGGAAATCGCCGACCGCTTTCTGGAGCAGGCGGCGCTTGGCGCATCGGCCTCCCTGCCGCAGGAAATGCGCGTGCTGATCGAACGCTTTCTGGCCATTGCGGGAGATCCCGACCAGGCCGCCGCTGATCTGCGCGCGCTCGCCGCAGACGCCAGGATCGATATTGCTGCCGCACTCGACCTGCTGGAGAGCCGCGCCGGTTTCATTGCCGCACGCGGCATCGACGTCTCCTCGATCCAGTTCGCAACCGCCTTCAGCATCGGTCTCGATTATTACACCGGCTTCGAATTCCGGCTGCACGATCCCGCCGGTCGTCTCGAGCAATCTCTGATCGCCGGCGGCCGTTACGACGACCTGCTGACCCGGCTTGGCAGCGCGGCACCGATCCCTGCGGTCGGCTTCGGCGCCTGGATCGGACGATTGGCACGCTGTGGAGGCCGGCCATGAGCGGTCCCTTGATCATCGCCGTTCCGGCCAAAGGCCGTCTGCAGGAAAATGCGGAAGCGTTTTTCGCACGCGCCGGAATGAATCTGGTGAAACCGCGCGGCGTGCGCGACTATCGCGGCACCATCGCCAATTTCGACGGCGTCGAGATCGCCTATCTGTCGGCCTCGGAAATCACCTCCTCGCTCGCGCAAGGCAGCGTGCATCTCGGCATCACCGGCGAAGATCTGGTTCGCGAAATGATGCCCAAGCCGGAACTTCGGGTGGTCCTGCTGCAGGGTCTCGGCTTCGGCTACGCCAACGTCGTGGTGGCGGTGCCGCAAGCCTGGATCGACGTCCGCACCATGGCCGACCTTGACGACGTGGCGACGGCGTTCCGTCTTCGCCGCGGCAGCAAGATGCGGGTGGCGACCAAATACGTGAACCTGACGCGGGCTTTCTTTTCCACGCACGGGATCGCCGACTATCGCATCGTCGAAAGCCTCGGTGCGACCGAGGGTGCGCCGGCTGCCGGCTCGGCAGAACTGATTGTCGACATCACCACCACCGGGGCCACGCTGGTGGCCAACGGACTGAAGGTGATCGAAGACGGGACGATGCTGCGCTCGCAAGCCAATCTGGTCGCCGCGCGCAATGCGGATTGGAACAACGGTCAGCTCGACACCGCCCGGCGTGTTCTCGATCGCATCGCGGCGCAGGATCGCGCGCGCGCCGTGCGTGAAGTGCGCACCCGGTTCCAGGGTTGCGACGACGCCATGCTCGCCACAGCAAAGGAACGTTTCGACGTCTCCTCGCCCTTCGGCGGGCCCACCTCGTCCGGCATGATCACGCTGCATTGCCCGCCCGACAACGTCTACGCGCTCGCCGATTTCCTGCGGGAGAAAGGCGCCGCGGCCATCTCGGTCGCCGACATCGACTATGTCTTTTCGCTCGACAATCCCCTGTTCGAAAAACTGAAGGCGGGAATTTAGCGCTCGGCTGGCTTTCCGGCCCCGTCCTTGCGCGGCCGGAAAACCACGAAATGCGACATCGAGAAATTGACCACAAAGCCGGCGCCGATGGCGAACAGCTTGGCCAGCATGACCGGCAGGAATTCCTTCACCACCAGCAAAGTCGCCGTATCGGCAATGAGCCCGAGCACGCCGGATGCGGCAAAGGCAAGGTAAGCGCGCCATCGCAATTTGCGGCCCGACTCGGCCGCAAACGTGATCAGCGAATTCATCACATAGGAACCGGAGACGGCGACTGACCAGGCGACTACGTTGGCGAGGATGATGCCTGCATTCTCAGCCGACACGCAGCCGCAGGACGCCGCCAAGACGTGAACAAAAGCGGCCAAAGCCGGTGCCGCATCCAATCCGCGCAGCAGCAACCAGAAAATGACGTAGTTGACGGTGGCGTTGATGACACCGATCAGGGCAAAGCTAACGGCTTTCAGTACCCAAGCCTCTCTCCGGAGCATGGCAAGGGCGTGGCCGAGAGGGCCTGGCACTGGGCGCGGGTCTGTCATCGCGGTTTCGTTAACATGTTCGCCGGCATGTGCCAGCCCTCTCTTCACGAGCGTCCCAAGCCGCAGCGTCCTTGAGCTCGCCGCGCGACAGCGCCGGGCGGGTGCGCTATAGAGAGCGCAAGTCGGGGCGGGAACGAGGAAAGATCATGGCGGCAGCAGCCGGCCGGGCAACACGAACGAAAAGAAAGAGCGCACAGTCTGGCGGCAGAGGCTTGTCGATTGTCATTCCGTGCTTCAACGAAGCCGCGGGCCTGCCGCATTTCCACGCCCAACTGAGCGAGGCGGCAGCCGCCCTGGCACGCAAGCGTGGCCTCAAGTGCGAGGTCATTTATATCGATGACGGTTCGAAAGACGCCACCTTCGAGGTCGCCCGCACGCTGCCGGCCCGATCGCTCGACGTGCAGGCGATTTCGCTGTCGCGCAATTTCGGCAAGGAAGCGGCCTTGATGGCTGGCCTGCAGCATACGCAATACGAGGCCGTTTTGTTCATGGACGGCGACGGCCAGCATCCGCCGGCGATGATCGACACCCTGGTCGGCCACTGGCTCGACGACGGCTATGACGTCGTCTACACCGCCAAGGCGCATCGCGAGTCCGAGCCGTTGCTGCGGCGGCTCGGCGTGAAGACATTTTATTCGCTGATCAACTGGCGGGCCCGTCACAAAATTCCGGAAGACGCCGGCGATTTCCGGCTGTTGTCGCCGCGCGCCGCCAATGCCCTGCGGCAAATGCCGGAGCGCAACCGGTTTTTCAAAGGGCTCGCGAGCTGGATCGGGTTCAAGCAATTGCGG
>JAEWCJ010000460.1 GCA_023390695.1 Pseudomonadota bacterium
CATCTCGAAGATTCTCGCGTTCCGTGGTCTGGAGCGCGTGCCGCTCGACATCGCCGAAGCGGGCGACATCGTCGCCATCGCCGGCCTGACCAAGGGCACCGAGGCCGACACCTTCTGCGATCCGGCCGTCGAGGCGCCGATCCAGGCGCAGGCGATCGATCCGCCGACCGTCTCGATGTCGTTCATAGTCAACAACTCGCCGCTCGCCGGCACCGAAGGCGACAAGGTCACGAGCCGCATGATCCGCGACCGTCTGCTGCGCGAGGCCGAAGGCAACGTGGCTTTGCGCGTCGTCGAAGCCGCCGACAAGGACTCGATGGAAGTTTCGGGCCGCGGCGAATTGCAACTCGCGATCCTGATCGAGACCATGCGTCGTGAAGGTTTCGAGTTGTCGGTGTCGCGTCCGCGCGTGGTGCTGACCAAGGACGACAACGGCCAACTGCTGGAGCCGATCGAGGAAGTCGTCATCGACGTCGACGAGGAATTCTCCGGCGTCGTCGTGCAGAAGATGAGCGAGCGCAAGGCCGAGATGATCGAGATGCGTCCGTCCGGCGGTAATCGTCTGCGGCTGGTGTTCTATGCGCCGACCCGCGGCCTGATCGGCTATCAGGGCGAGTTGATGACCGATACCAAGGGCACCGCGATCATGAACCGCCTTTTCCACGACTACCTGCCGTACAAGGGCGAGATCGCGGGACGCCGCAACGGCGTACTGATTTCCAACGATCAGGGCGAGGCCGTCGCTTACGCGATGTTCAAGCTCGAAGATCGCGGCCCGATGATGATCGAGCCGGGCTGGAAGGTCTACAAGGGTATGATCGTCGGCGAGCACACCCGCGACAACGATCTCGAAATCAACGTGCTCAAGGGCAAGCAGCTCACCAACATCCGCACCACCTCGAAGGACGAAGCGGTGCGCCTGACGCCGCCGATCAAGATGACGCTGGAAACGGCGCTCGCCTATAACCAGGACGACGAACTGGTCGAGGTGACGCCGAAGTCGATCCGGCTACGCAAGAAGCTGCTCGATCCGAACGACCGCAAACGCGAGGAGCGGCGCAAGGAAGCGGAGGCGGTGTGATATTGCCGGTCATTCCGGGGCGCGCGTGAAACGCGCGGACCCGGAATCCAGCTATAACTGCCGAGACTGCCGCCGGATTCCTGGTTCGCCCGCTTTGCGGGCGCCCCGGAATGACACGTGGATAGCGCTATCTTATCTCTTTCAAAAACTCCTCCACCGCCGGACCCCAGACCGGCACACCGTCGGGCGCGCCGAACAGGCGATGCCCGTCATTGCCGAAAGCCGGCAGCAGGCGGTAATCCATGTTGCCGCCGCGGCGCCGATAGGCATCGGCGATGCGCGCCGACAGGCCGGCGGCGAAATAGGAATCGTTGCGGGTGTAAATCGACAGCACCGGAATGCGCGCACTCGCGCCGAACAGCGCCGCCGCCTCGACAAGTTTCTCCGGCGCGCAATTATTATTCGGACGATCATGCACGCGGCCGCCGCGGCCGCCGGCGAAGTTGATGACAGCTTTCACCTGTTTCGGATTACGGCTGGCCAGCGCCAGCGCGCCCCAGCCGCCTGCCGACTGGCCGACCACGACGACGCCGTCGCGCTTCACGAAGGGCTGCCGCGTCATATAGGCGATCGCCGCCGCGATCGAATCCGCCACCGCTTGTCCGGATCCGACGTAATCCGAATTTTCGCAGGCGCCGTCCCGCCCTTCGAAATAGGGGCCGCGCGTTTCGCCATGGCCGGGCCGCTGCGGCACGATGACCGCATAGCCGCGCTGCACGAAGAATGCGGCAGCCGCCGCAAAAACCGGCTGCCGCGCTTTCTGCCGCTGCTCCGTGTTCTGCGTCGAGCCGTGGTTGATGACCACCAGCGGAAACGGGCCCGCGCCGGGCGGACGGAAAACCATGCTGCGCATCAGCACGGACCTGTCCTGAGATGGGACAAGCCAGAGCTGCTGACGATAGCGTCCTTCCTCCCGCCCCTGCGGTCCGGCCGCCGGGCGCGCGCCGGCGTCCTGCGTCGAAACAGCGCCCATGCAGAGCACAAAAATTATTCCGACCAGGGCGGCGAGCGGCCGTTTCATTGCGGGAACCCTTGAAATTTATAGCTCTTCTACGCGTGTCACAAACCGGTGCAAAAAATCCACACCGTTAACCGATCGTTAAATACAGTCTTGAAGCGCTAGTCGGCGCTTGCTCTTATGCGGCTATGAGTACGGTCCTTATAGAAATCCGCCGCGCCCGGCCCAACGACGCCTTCGCCGTCGCCGAGACCCATGACGAAGCGTGGCGCAATGCGTATCAGGGAATCATTCCCGGTGCCGAACTCGAAAAGCTGATCGCCCGCCGCGGCCCCGACTGGTGGGAATCGGCGATCCGCAAGGGCAGCCGCATCGCACTGCTGCAATTCGGCGACATCGTCGCAGGCTACACCAATTACGGCCGCAACCGCGCCCGCAGCCTGTTCTATGACGGCGAGATCTACGAGATTTATCTGAAGCCGGAATTCCAGGGCCTCGGTTTCGGCCGACGCCTGTTCTCCGCCGCACGCAAGGATCTGACGCAGAGCGGACTGAAGAGCATGGTGATCTGGGCACTGTCCGACAACGAGCCGGCGGTGGATTTCTATCGCACTCTCGGCGGACGCGCCGTGGCCCGCTCCTCCGAGCGTTTCGGCAGCAAGGTGCTGGATAAGGTCGCCTTCGCCTGGCAGACGTAGGTCAAGCAGACACCCTCGTCGTC
>JAEWCJ010000022.1 GCA_023390695.1 Pseudomonadota bacterium
AACCTGGCCGCCGACACTGAGCGGCTGCAGCGCAAAGGAATTGCTCGAACCGCCATAGAGCACATTGGCGCCCAGCCCGGCACCAATGGTCGCCCCGGCACTGACGCCGCCGTAATTGCCGGAAAGATCGCCAAGGCCGATCTGCTGGGTCGGTGCGAACACGCCCCAGACCAGGCTGGACACGGCGGTGGCGCCGATATCGACGCCGGCGCGGCGGATCGTGGCGCGGTAGGCCTGGCGCGGCCCCATATCCGGCCGGTAAATGCAGTTGAGCTCCGTGACCGATCCCAGCACGAAGCCGACCGTTTCGCCGCCGGTGCATTCCAGCACGCCGGCCTGGACGTATTGCGCAGACGCGGGAGCGGCGGAGAAGGTGAGCAGCGCCAGTCCGGCGAGAGCAGACAGATATCGCATGAGACAAATCCCGTATTTGCAGTTACCCGGCATGTCGGCATGGCGCCGCGCGGAATCGGAGGTGAAGCTACACCACGATGATGACCAAGACGATAAGGCGTTATTTTAAATCCTCTCTCCTTCCGAAACTTCCGCCGCAAACGTCTGAATTTCTTCCAGCAATCGCGTCCAGGCCGGGTCGCCCGGAATGGGCACATGGTTTTCGGAATCGAGGATCGTGAAGCGTGCGCCTGCAATATTGGCGGCCAGATAGCGGCCCTGCTCGAGAGGGACGACATTGTCCTTGTCGGCATGCAGAACCAGTGTCGGCACTCTCAGATGCGGCAGCATCTGGGTGATGTCGATGTCGTCGCAGGCGACCCGCAATCGTGCGGCCAGATCTCCGGAGCTGGCAATCCGCTGCATCTCGGCAAACCATCTGATCAATTCGCGCGAACCGTTCGGCAGATAGAGCGAACTGAAAGCGCGCATGAAGGCAGAATCCTCCTGGCCCCAGCCCTGCCGCATCATGGCGAGCACGGTCTGCCCCTTCGTCAGATCTTCCGCCGAGCCGCGCCGATTGCGACCTTGCGCATAGCCGCCATACAGGATCAGGCCCGACACATGCTCCGGGTGACGTACAGCGTATGAAACCGCCGCCGCGGCGCCTTGCGACAAGCCGAGCAGAACAAATCGTTTCAATCCCAGCGAAGCTATCACCGCATCCAGATCGCGCTCGAACCCCGCGAAGGAAACATCCTGCACATCACGATCGCTGAGCCCGTTGCCGCGCCCGTCGTAACGCACAAACCGAAAGCGCTCGGCAAGGCGCGCAAACATCGGAGACCAGATCGGACTCAGCCAGTCGTATTCAAGATGATTGAGCCAGTTTGCCGCCTTCAGAAGGACCGGCCCATGGCCCGCCGTCGCCACGGCGATATTGACGCCATCGCTGGTGCGACAAAAGCTGATGGTTTGCGCCACCGGGCGCTTGGGCGCAGGCAAGTCAGCGGCTTCTTTCTCCGCACCGTTGCCGATCTCGCCGATGAAACGGAAGCCTTTCCGCGGAATCGTCCTGATGAGGCGTTGCGCCGCCCCATCGTCGCCGATCACGCGGCGCGCGGCATTGATCCGGCTGGCAAGAGTAGATTCTGAAACAATCCGTCCGTTCCAGACGCCTGCAATCAGGTCGTCGTGCGAGACCACACGGTCGCGATGACGAATGAGGAATTCGAGGACATCGAACACCTGCGGCTCGATCGCCACGTGCTCGGCCCCGCGGCGCAATTCCCTGCGCGCGGCATCAAGAACGCAATCGCCAAAGCGATATTGCAAGGCCGCCTCCGGCGCTGATCTCTTGCGAGAATCAATCATTTCTCGAGAGAAAATCAAAGCCGCCTAAAAGCGCCCAGCCGCCAATCCGGACAGATTCGCCTCATCCCGCCGCAGGCTATCGATGAGGAACGACCAATGGACGCGAGGACCGACGACATCCGCCGCCATGACGACGGCTCCATCGATTTCGACCATTATAGCGCGGCCGGGGCAGAACTGCGCCGGCACCCCCGTACGCAAACGCTCAGACGTATCCTCGCGGGATTACTTCAGATTCCCGCAAAAGCGTTGAATGCGCTTGCACGCTTCCTCGAGGTCTTCTGTCTTGGTTGCGTAGGAAATGCGGAAGGCCGGGCCGAGACCGAAGGCCGACCCCTGCACCACCGCGACCCCCTCTGACTCGAGCAGTTCGGTCACGAAGTCCTGATCGGTTTCGAGCTTCTTGCCCGACGGCGCGGTCTTGCCGATGGTGCCGGCGCAGGACGGATAGACGTAGAACGCGCCTTCCGGCGTCGGGCATTTGATGCCGTTCGCCTGGTTGAGCATCGAGACTACGAGGTCGCGGCGTTCCTTGAAGATCTTGTTGTGGCGCGGGATGAAATCCTTCGGGCCATTGAGCGCTTCCACCGACGCCCATTGCGCGACCGCGGACGGATTGGATGTCGATTGCGACTGCAGCATCGCCATCGCCTTGATCAGCGGCTCCGGACCGCCGGCATAGCCGATACGCCAGCCGGTCATGCAGAAGGCCTTCGACACGCCGTTCAGCGTCAAGGTGCGGTCATAGAGCGACGGCTCGACCTGCGCCGGGGTGGTGAAGACGAAATCGTCATAGACGAGATGCTCATACATGTCGTCGGTGAGCACATGCACATGCGGATGCTTCACCAGCACGTCGGTCAGCGCCTTGATCTCCGTGCGCGAATAGGCGCCGCCGGTCGGGTTCGACGGCGAGTTGAAGATCAGCCACTTGGTCTTCGGCGTGATCGCCTTTTCGAGCTGGGCCGGCGTCAGCTTGAAACCGGATTCCATCTTGGTCTCGACCGCCACCGGCGTGCCGCCGAGCAGGGCCACCATCTCCGGGTAGCTCACCCAATAGGGCGCCGGGATGATGACCTCGTCGCCGGGATTGAGGGTCGCCATCAGGGCGTTAAACAAGACCTGCTTGCCGCCGGTCCCGACGCTGATCTGCGACGGCTTGTATTCAAGGCCGTTCTCGCGCTTGAACTTGTCGACGATGGCGGCCTTCAGCTCCGGAATGCCGTCCACGGCGGTGTATTTCGCCGCCTTTCCGCTCTCGATCGCCTTGATGGAGGCCTGTTTGATATTGTCGGGGGTATCGAAATCCGGCTCCCCGGCGCCCAGCCCGATCACGTCGCGCCCGGCCGCTTTCAAGGCGCGGGCTTTGTCAGTCACGGCGATGGTGGCTGAGGGCTTGATGCGCTTGAGCGAGTCCGCGAGGAAGGCCATTTTTCGGTATCTCCGGGGTTGGGCGGCGCGTTGGTAAAACGCCCGGCCCGCCGGGGCAAGCCATAAACGCTGATAAGTGCATTTCCCGGAGTGATGGCTGGCGGCCCGTTCCCCGCAGCAAATCCGCCCGTCGGAGCCGGCGCCAATGCCGGGAGCATCTCCAGTCCGCGCCCGGGCGGCAGCGTCCGTCGCCATTGTCCTCACCCGCCGGGCTTGGCGCTGTCCGACAGCGCGGACACCTTCGACTGCGGTGCAGCAACGCCGATGCGTATCCGTGACAAACCGATGACAGCTTAGAAGGCTTTTAGCCGAAACATTCGGGCCTGATTTCCATCACGACAGAGAATGCCCTTGCCTCTCACCGATCTGTGACGCACGAAATCTCTTTTTCAGCCAGCGGCCCTCTGGCCGCCTTGCAATTGCCGGCCTTCCCTTCTCTTGTCCGCCGCGCCACAATCACCCTTCGGTTCGGCGATGCCGAAAATCTCGCGGAGATGCGGATGCTGAGGCTCTATTCGATGCAGCGCTCGGGCAATTGCTACAAGGTGCGGCTCGCATTGGCGCAGCTCGAAATGCCTTATGAGAATGTCGAAATCGATATCCTCAAAGGCGAAACGCACACGCCCGATTTCCTGGCGAAGAATCCCAACGGACAGATTCCGCTGCTGGAGATGATGCCCGGCCGCTATCTCCCGGAATCCAACGCGATCCTGTGGTTTCTCGCGGAAGGCAGCCAGCTTCTCGGCAACGATCCGCTGCAGCGCGCCGCGGTGCTGCAATGGCTGTTCTTCGAACAGCACGCCATCGTGCCCAATATCGGCGCCGCCTATTTCTGGCTCTGCCTGGTGAAAGGCGGCCGCGATCTGCAGCGTCACGCGCTGGACGACTGGATGGAAGAAGGCCAGCGCTCGCTCAATCTGCTCGACAAACATCTCGGCAGCCGCCGCTATGTCGCCGGCGACCGCTATTCGATTGCCGATATCGCGCTGTATGCCTACACGCATCTGGCCGAGCAATGCGATTTCGACCTGTCGCCCTTCCCTGCACTGCGCGCCTGGCTGGCCCGTGTCGCCGCCGAACCTGGCCACGTCGAGATGGAGAGCACCGGTGCCGCCGATCGCCGTGGCGACGTGATGGATTTACCCATTATTAACTAATCGCCCCCAAAACGCCGCGATCCGTCAAAGCCTTTGCCGCTTTCCGGTCGAATGCGCGCCAGCATCCCCTACGATAATGCCTTCAAGACCTGATTCATTTTCGGAGCTTGAAGCCATGAGGAATCGGATCACCGCGATCGGATTCCAGCATCCCGTGCGCAATTTCCGCCGTCTGATGACCCGGCGCATTGCGTTCACCGAATTGCTGATGACCGTTGCATTGATAGTGTGTCTTGCCGTCGCCCTGACGGCCGTCTCCTTTGGCATGGCGCGCGCCGATACACTGGGCGCGATCGTGGATGGCCGCGACGGCGCGCTGGCGGTGATGATCTTTCTTGCCTTGCTGATCGCCGGCATGGGCGGCGTTACCACCGCCCTGACGCGGCGCGACACGCCGCACGACTAGAGGGACTTCCGGAACCCGCCTGGCGTTCTTACCGTTAGGGAGCCACCCGACGGAGAATGCTCATGGATATGCGCCTGACAATCGGCCTTGCCGGCCTGGTCCTCACCAGCCTGCCGGCGGCGGCGCAATCGTCCACCTACAAAAGCGAGACCGGCGGTATCCGGGTCGAAACGGTCGCCAGCGGTCTTGCGAATCCCTGGGCGCTGGCCTTTCTCCCCGACGGACGAATGCTCATCACGGAACGGCCGGGGCGCATGCGGCTGGTCACGCGCGACGGAAAAATGTCGCCACCCCTGGCCGGCGTGCCGAAGGTGGCCGCATCCGGCCAGGGTGGCCTCCTGGATGTCATTGTCGACCGCGACTTCGCGCAGAACCGTACCATTTATTTCTGCTACGCCGATCCGGTGAGCGGCGGCGCACAGACCTCCATGGCCCGCGCCGTGCTCGACGCCGGCGAGACGCCGCGACTCGACGGCGTCAAACGCATCTTCCAGCAGGAAGGCCCGCCCTCCGGCGGCAATCATTTCGGCTGCCGCATCGTGCAGGCGCGCGACGGCAATCTGTTCCTCACGTTGGGCGATCACTCCACCGTCCGCGACCAGGCGCAGAATCTCGGCAATCACATCGGCAAGATCGTGCGCCTCGCGCCCGACGGCTCCGTGCCGAAAGACAATCCCTTCGTTGGCAAGCCGGGCGTAAAGCCGGAGATCTGGAGCTATGGCCACCGCAATTCGCAAGGCGCCGCCCTCCATCCTGCGACCGGAAAATTGTGGATGCACGAACACGGCCCGCGCGGCGGCGACGAGATCAACATCCCCGAAGCCGGCAAGAATTACGGCTGGCCGGTGATCG
>JAEWCJ010000089.1 GCA_023390695.1 Pseudomonadota bacterium
GCCCGGATGAGAAGGACAGCTTTTCCAAGGCCCTGAACGCCGCTCTGAGCGAAGCGAAGCGAGGACCCACCCGAACGGTAATGACCTAGGTCCCTAGCGCGAACAGAAATCGGGTGGGTTGGCAGCAACGAGCATCCTAGTAGAGAGGGCTGACATGAACATCGCGAGGCCCGCCATGCTTTCGCCCGACCGCGTTTTAGAACCCGCCGACCTTGGCACCTCCGCGCAGGACTATGACGTCGTGCGCCGCGCCATTGCGCATATCCGCACCAATTGGCGCGCGCAGCCGGAAATTGACGCCATTGCGGAAGCCGCCGGCGTAACCCCGACCGAACTGCATCATCTGTTTCGGCGCTGGGCCGGGCTCACGCCCAAAGCTTTTCTGCAGGCGCTGACCCTCGATCACGCGCGCAAGCTTTTGCGCGAATCCGCGAGCGTGCTCGATGCGACATACGAAGTCGGCCTGTCGGGACCGGGACGGCTGCACGATTTATTCGTCACGCACGAGGCGATGTCACCCGGCGAATGGAAGGCGGGTGGCGCAGGCATGACGCTGACCTATGGCTTCCACCCTTCGCCGTTCGGAATCGCTCTTGTGATGACCACGCCGCGCGGCCTGTGCGGACTGGCGCTGGCCGACACAGGAGAAGAGCAGGCGGCTCTGCAGGACATGCAGCGCCGCTGGCCGCAGGCCACTTACGTCGAGAATGGCGCGCTTACGGCGCCGATCGCGGAGCGGATTTTCAATCCCGCGCAGTGGCGTCCGGACAGGCCATTGCGTGTGGTGCTGATCGGCACCGACTTCGAGGTTCGCGTTTGGGAAACGCTGCTGAAAATTCCGATGGGCCGCTACAGCACCTATTCGGACATTGCCGAGAAGGTCTGCTCGAAGAAAGCCGCGCGCGCGGTCGGGGCAGCGGTCGGCAAGAACCCGATCTGCTTCGTGGTGCCCTGCCATCGCGTCATCGGCAAGAGCGGCGACCTGACCGGCTACCACTGGGGCATCACACGCAAACGCGCAATGCTGGGCTGGGAAGCCGGACAAGTGACCTGACCTGTTATTCGCGCGCCGTCAGCTCCGATACCGTGATCGCGATGTCGTCCGATCGCGCAAAGTGCCCTTTACGATAATCGGCCAGCACATCCGCGCTCACACCATCCATGAAATCGGCGAGTGCCTTGTATGTCACGCAACGCACCTCCGGCAGACCGCAGACGGTGCGGGCGAATATCTTAAGGGCTTCCTTGTAGGCTCCATCCTGGTAATCGAAGAAATGATGCCCGATATGCAACGGCGCGCGATTTCCACTGTAGTTGGCGCGGAAATATGCGAGATAAGTCTGCACGACCTGATCGCGGAAAAAGATATGGCGGCGCGGATCGACCTTGGCGCCGGACTGCGCAACGAAGAAGTTGTAGTCCATCGACAATGTCGCACGGCTTGAATTGGCGAGCTTCAAACGCGCGAGATTGAACCGCCAAATGCCACCGACCTTCTCCGGCCAGGCATCGGGCGCGCCGTTGCCGCTGGTGTCGTAACGAAACTGCCGCCCCCTCAGAACCGCATAAAGGCCTGCACCGGTCGCGAGATAAGGTGCGCGAAAACCGGCAATATCAGCGACCGGGAATGACAGCTTTACCTGCGGATCGAGCCCATTGTTCTGGGCAATGTTCTCCAGCATTGCGTCAAAAGACGCGAATTCCCGCTCCCACTCGACTTGCGACCAGGCACGGCCATCGAAATGCCCTGCCGCGTGTGAGGCGATCTCATGACCGTTCGCGTGCAGCGCATTCACGTACTCGACACGGCGCTTCACATCCTCGGGCGAGCCGCCGAAACCGATCATGGAGACGCCGCGCGGCTGACGCGGACCCGCATATGCGTTGCAATGCTGCTGGGCGACAAAATTGACGGCACTAACGAAAAAGGTGAAATGAACGCGATCACCGCCGCGATTCATCTCGGCGGCGAAATCCAACAATTCCTGCCAGCGTTCGAGCTCGGTGCAATTGTCGAACGCGATGGCGATGAACTGCGGCGGACGATCCACCGCCGCCTGCGCCGTCGGGACAAGCCAATTGAAAATAATGATTGAAAATACACAGGTCAGGCATCTCATGCCGTTCGTTAAACGGCATGGGATCTTTCGGCTTCAACAAGCCGGTCGACTTAACTTTACCCGGTAGGCTTAACGGACAGCGTAAAGAGGCGGTTATACCGCAAGGTCCAGCTTGGATTCGACCGTCGCATCGGCGTTGAGCCGGTAGATGATCGGCACGCCGGTCGAAATCTCGCGCTTGAGAATGCCTTCCGGCGACAGCTTCTCCAGCACCATGACCAGAGCGCGCAGCGAATTGCCGTGCGCGGCAACGATCGTGCGCTCGCCGCGCAGCACCCGCGGCAAGATTTCCTGAACATAATATGGCAGCGTGCGCGCCAAGGTGTCACGGAGGCTCTCGCCGCCGGGCGGCGCGATATCGTAGGAGCGGCGCCAGATATGGACCTGCTCCTCGCCCCATTTCTTGCGGGCATCATCCTTGTTCAACCCCGACAGGTCGCCGTAATCGCGTTCGTTCAGCGCCTGATCCTTGATGACCGGGATGTTGCCCTGGCCCATCTCGGCGAGCAGAAGATCGAGCGTGTTCTGCGCCCGCTTGAGCGCGGAGGTGAAGGCGATGTCGAAGACAAGTCCCTGCGCCTTGAGCTTGCGGCCAGCTTCCTTCGCTTCGGCGATGCCCTGCTCAGTCAGTTCGACATCCCGCCACCCGGTAAAAAGATTTTTCAGATTCCATTCACTCTGGCCATGACGCACGAGTACAAGCAGGTGTTCGCTCATCGATACCTTCCATTGCTATTAGAAGTCTGCGAGACCGAGAACATCGGCCATCGAATACAGACCGGGCTTCTGCCCGCGCGCCCAGAGCGCAGCCTTCACCGCGCCGCGGGCAAAGATCATGCGGTCTTCCGCACGATGGCCGAGTTCGATGCGTTCCGCTGGGCCGGCAAAAATCACATTGTGCTCGCCGACCACCGTACCGCCACGCAATGTGGCGAATCCGATATCGCCGGCCTTGCGCGCGCCGGTATGCCCGTCACGCACCGCGACCTTGCGTGCGTTGAGATCGACGCCACGGCCTTCCGCAGCCGCGCGGCCGAGCAGCAAGGCCGTACCGGAAGGCGCGTCGATTTTCTTGTTGTGGTGCATCTCGACAATCTCGATGTCGAAATCTTCGTCCAGCGTCTTCGCTACACGCTTCACCAGAGCCGCCAGCAAATTGACGCCGAGGCTCATATTGCCGGACTTGACGATGACCGATGTCGCCGACGCCGCCTTGATGGCAGCTTCATCCCCGGCCGAGAAACCCGTGGTGCCGATGATGTGCGCGATGCCGGACCCGGCGGCCAGCGCCGCGAGTTCGAGACTGGCCTTGGGGATGGTGAAGTCGATGATACCGTCAGCCTGAGCGGCAAGCGCCCCGGCGTCCGAGGTCAGTGCAATGCCGATCTGCCCGAGCCCTGCCAGCTCTCCGGCGTCGCGCCCGAGGAGCGGCGAGCCCGCATGCTCCAGCGCACCCGCGAGAACGGCACCCTTGCTGTCGGCAATGGTCTGGATCAGCGTGCGCCCCATGCGCCCGCCGGCGCCGGCCACGATCAGCCGCATATCGGACATCGGTCAGTCTCCCAAATGTGGCGCGGATATAGCGGGCCGGGCACGCCTTGTCAGCTTCTGTCAGGGCTGCGCGCCGTCGTAGCCGGCGATAATGACCAGGTCGACCTCGCATCCCTTTTTCAGATGCTGCGAGGCCTCCTGATATTCCGGCGAACGGAAACAGGCGAGCGCGGCTTCGTGGGTCGGAAATTCCAGCACCACATTGTGCTGCCGTGAAGCACCGATCGGCGTTTCGTGTGGACCGCCGCGCACCAGAAAGCGGCCGCCATGTTTGGCAAAAGCGACGGCGTTGCGCTTGCGATATTCGTCATAGGCCGACTGATCGTTGATGTTGAGGCTGGCGATCCAGTAACCCTTGGGCATGCCTGTCTCCCCTATTTGCCCTATTCGCAGGCCTGTCTGATTTCGGCGGCGATCGCTGCAGCCGCGGCGCGCGGATCGCTCACGGCCGTGATCGGGCGGCCGACCACAAGATAGTCGGAACCAGCCTTGATCGCAGCCGCCGGCGTCATGATGCGTTTCTGGTCACCGCCATCGGTGCCGGCGGGGCGAATGCCCGGCGTCACCAGCAGGCGATTGGGTCCGACGATCGACCGCAACATGTCCGATTCCTCGGCCGAGCAAACGATGCCGTCCACCCCGAGTTCGCAAGCGCGAGCAGATTTCCGCTGCACCTGGTCTGCGACGGTGCCCACGTAGCCCGCTTCGGCCACGTCCTGGTCGTTGTAGGAGGTCAGGATCGTGACCGCGAGAACCTGCAGGGAGGAGCCGCGTTTCGCATCGAGCGCTGCCCGCACCGTCTGCGGATAGGCGTGCACGGTCAGGAATGTCGCGCCAAGCTTCACGACGCTTTCCACGCCCTTGCCAACGGTGTTGCCGATGTCGTGCAGTTTCAAATCGAGAAACACCTTCTTGCCGGAGCGCACGAGGTCCTTCGCGAATTCAAGGCCGCCGGCATAGCCGAGCTGGTAGCCGATCTTGTAGAACGACACCGCATCGCCAACGCCGGCGACGAGCTTTTCCGCCTCGGCGACCGAGGGCAGATCCAGGGCCACGATCAGGCGGTCGCGCGGGTCGATGGCGAAGGAAGATTGCTGCGTCACGTCAATTGCCTCGTGATATCGATCAGACGCTGCAACACGCCCCTAAGCCGTTTTACGGTCTGTTCGTCTTTCAGATTGTCGTTTTCGTCATAAGCGTCGGCGGCGCGCAGCACCGCGATCTGGTCGGGGATCACCAGCGCGCCGCAGCCGATTTCCAGCACCTGACGCAATGCGAGCAATGAGCGCATGGCGCCGTAATTTCCGTTCGAGGCGCCGCCGAGCGCGAAGACGCGATCCTTGTAGGCGGCGAGCGGCATTTCACGGCCCTCGCGCACGCGCGACACCCAGTCCAGACTATTCTTCAGCAGCGGTGTGACGGACGCGTTGTATTCCGGGCTGGCAATGAAGATGCCTTGGTGCGCCATGAACATCTGCTTGAGCTTGATAGCGTTTTCCGGCTGGCCGCTGCGGGCTTCAAGATCGCCGTCGTAAAGCGGCATCGGATAATCGGCGAGCGAGATATGGGTGGCGTCGGCATCCATCAACGCCAGTTGCTTGGCGGCATTGGCGGCCAGCCGCGCATTGAACGAACCCGTGCGGATCGAGCCTGCGAAGACCAGGATTTTGGGAATTGCCATGATGCCTCGTCACTGCCGGCGAACCCGGCAATCCATCGCCTGCGGATAAGCTATTTGATGGATGCGCGCGCGGGGCAAGCCCGTGCGCGAGGCAGACGTCAGCCCTTGCGGTAAATCCACACGCGCGCCGGGGGCAGGTTCATCCAGATCCGCTCGGAGGCTTCCGTTTTCACACCGGACAGGCCCTTGGGGAGCGGCGGCGTCGTCATCGAATAGGTGAACTGGATGAAGGGCGCTTCGGGCCGCAACAGCGCGAAAGCCTCGTTGATCAGACGCAGCCGGGTTTTCACCGGTTTGGTCAGGAGCGGCAGACCCGACACGACGGCAGCAGCCGGCTCCTTGAGCAGCGATTCCAGGAGCCGCTTCAGGCTGTAGGCGTCACCCTGCACCACGGTCGCCTCCGGAAAACGCGAGCGCAGCAGACGGCAGAAGACCGGATTGAACTCAACGAGGACAAGCCGCGCCGGATCGACACCGCGCTCCACCAAGGCCTCGGTGACCGGACCTGTGCCCGGCCCCAATTCGATCACCGGTCCGGGAATATCGATATCGACATAGCGCGCCATGGTGCGCGCCAGAAAACGCCCCGAGGGCGCAACCGCCCCGATCGACAGCGGTTTCTCCAGCCAAGAGCGGATAAAGCGCACCTCATCGTCGAGACGCAGGCGTTTCTTCTCGGCTACACTTGGCTGAAGACGCATGGTTCGACGGCTACCGTTGATATGGAGCTGGTGACCCCGCCCAAGCAATAATCGGTATAGGGCGCGCAGCCTGGGGTCAAGCTGGCGCGGATCAGTTCACCGATCCGCGCGAACCTAACCCGTCAAAAAGATCCTTGACGCGCGAGAAGAAGCCCGCAGCCTCTGGTTGCGTGTCCTTTGAAGATAATTTTTCGAATTCGGCCAGCAATTCGCGTTGTTTTTTTGTCAGATTCTGCGGCGTTTCCACCACCACCTGCACGTACATGTCGCCCATCTGCTTGGAGCGCAGAACCGGCATTCCCTTACCTTGCAATCGGAACCGCCGCCCGGACTGGGTTCCCGCCGGGATTTTGACCCGGCTCTTGGCGCCCTCGATAGTCGGCACCTCGAACTCGCCTCCCAAGGCCGCGGTCACCATCGACACCGGAACGCGGCAATGCAAATCGGCACCGTCGCGCTGGAACAGATCGTGGCTGGCCAGCGACAGGAAAATATAAAGGTCGCCGGCAGGTCCGCCGCGCAAACCCGCCTCGCCCTCGCCGGCAAGGCGAATGCGGGTGCCATCCTCCACACCGGCCGGGATGTTGACCGACAACGTGCGCTCGCGCGTCACGCGTCCCGAGCCGGAGCAGGCCTTGCAGGGATCCTCAATCACCTGCCCGCGGCCATGACAGCCCGGACAGGTCCGCTCGAGCGTGAAGAAGCCCTGCGCCTGGCGGATCTTGCCTGCGCCGCCGCAATGCGGGCAGACCTTCGGCTTGCTGCCGGGTTTGGCGCCCGTGCCGGAACAGGTTTCGCAGGTGACGGATGTCGGAATGTGCACTTCCGCCGTCTTGCCGACAAACGCCTCTTCCAGCGTGATTTCCATATTATAGCGCAGATCGGCGCCGCGCTCGCGGCCGGACGCGCGGCGTGCGCTGCCCATGCCGAAAATGCCTTCGAAGATATCGGAGAAAGCCGAACCGAAATCCGAACCGAAGCCGTGCGCACTGGCGCCGTTGCCATGCTCAAACGCGGCATGGCCGAAACGGTCATAGGCGGCGCGCTTGTCGCCGTCCTTCAGCACATCATAGGCTTCGTTGATCTCCTTGAATTTGTGCTCGGATTCGTCATTGCCCGGATTGCGGTCCGGATGCCATTGCATCGCCAGCTTGCGATAGGCGGATTTCAGTTCGGCGTCAGTGGCGGTCCGGGAAACCGACAATGTTTCGTAGTAGCAGCGCTTCGACATGGTCCGCCGTCAATCTTCGCTGGTCTCGGATAGACAGGCCCCCGGGAACAACCCGAGGGCCTGGATGTTGAGTGCACGATAAAACATCTGCGCCTCGCGGCGAAATGTCAGGCCGATTTCTTCTTGTCGTCGTCGACCTCGGTGAATTCCGCGTCGACCACATCGTCTTGCTTGCCACCGGCTTCGCCACCGGAGGCACCGCCGTCGCCGCCACCCTCCTGCTGCGCCTTGTACATGGCTTCGCCGAGTTTCATCGAAGCCTGCGCCAGCGTGTTGGTCTTGGCGCTGATCGCCTCGGCGTCGTCGCCCTTCAGCGCTTCCTTCAGATCGGCAAGAGCGTTCTCGATAGCAGTCCGCTCCTGCTCGCCGACCTTCGAGCCGTGCTCTGACAACGCCTTCTCGGTGGAATGCACCAAGGCCTCGGCGTGGTTCTTGGCCTCGACCGCGGCCTTGCGCTTCTTGTCTTCCTCGGCATGCGCTTCCGCATCCTTGATCATCTTGTCGATGTCGGCTTCGGACAGACCGCCCGACGCCTGGATACGGATCTGCTGCTCCTTGCCCGTGCCCTTGTCCTTGGCCGACACGTTGACGATGCCATTGGCGTCGATGTCGAACGTCACCTCGATCTGCGGCATGCCGCGGGGTGCCGGCGGAATGCCGACCAGGTCGAACTGGCCGAGCATCTTGTTGTCCGCCGCCATCTCGCGCTCGCCCTGGAAGACGCGGATCGTCACCGCGGGCTGGCTGTCCTCCGCCGTCGAGAAAGTCTGCGATCTCTTCGTCGGGATGGTCGTGTTGCGGTCGATCAGCTTCGTCATGACGCCGCCCAGCGTCTCGAGGCCCAGCGACAGCGGGGTGACGTCGAGCAGCAGGACGTCCTTCACGTCGCCTTGCAGCACACCGGCCTGAATGGCGGCGCCGATCGCGACGACTTCGTCCAGGTTGACGCCCTTATGCGGCTCTTTGCCGAAGAACTGCTTCACCACCTCCTGCACCTTCGGCATGCGGGTCTGGCCGCCGACCAGCACCACCTCGTTGATCTGCGCCGCGGTAATGCCGGCGTCCTTGAGCGCCCGGCGGCACGGCTCGACGGTCCGCTGGATCAGGTCGTCGACGAGCTGCTCGATCTTGGCGCGCGTGACGCGGATGTTCAGATGCTTGGGGCCTGACGCGTCCGCGGTGATGAACGGCAGGTTGACGTCGGTCTGCAGCGTCGAGGACAGCTCGATCTTGGCCTTCTCTGCCGCTTCCTTGAGGCGCTGCAGGGCCAGGCGGTCGTTGAGCAGATCGATGCCGCTTTCCTTCTTGAATTCGTCGGCGAGATGATCGACCAGACGCCTGTCGAAGTCCTCGCCGCCCAGGAACGTATCGCCGTTCGTGGACTTCACCTCGAACACA
>JAEWCJ010000104.1 GCA_023390695.1 Pseudomonadota bacterium
CGCCCTTGCGCTCGGCCGGCGGGGGCTGGGCAATACCTGGCCCAATCCTGCTGTCGGAGCGGTTATCGTCAATGACGGTGCGATCGTGGGCCGCGGCTGGACGCAGCCGGGCGGTCGGCCGCATGCGGAAACCGAAGCGCTGGCGGAAGCCGGCGAAGCCGCGAAAGATGCGACGCTCTATGTGACGCTGGAACCGTGCTCGCATCATGGCAAGACGCCGCCTTGCGCCGATGCCATCATTGCCGCCGGGATCAAGCGGGTGGTGTCGGCGCTCGAGGATCCCAATCCGGAAGTGGCCGGGCAGGGGCTGGCCCGCTTGCGTGAAGCTGGTGTTGAGGTCGAGACCGGCCTTTGCGAGACCGAGGCGCGGCGCGCCCATGCCGGGCATGTCCGCCGTGTCCGTGAGGGGCGGCCGCATGTGACCCTGAAGCTGGCGGTTTCGTCCGACGGCAAGACCGGCCTTGCGGGGCGCCGGCCATTCCAGATTTCGGGTGAGGCGGCGCGGGCGCGTGTGCATATGATGCGGGCAATGAACGACGCCGTCCTCGTCGGCATTGGAACCGCGCTCTCGGACGATCCGTTGCTGACCTGCCGGCTGCCCGGCATGCAGAAACGCTCGCCGGTGCGGGTGGTGCTCGACAGCAAGCTGCGCCTGCCGCTTGAAAATTGTCTGGTCGCGACCGCGCGCGAGACGCCCCTCTGGGTGATCGCTGCGGCGGGAGCATCGGCCGAAAAGGAGAAGGCCCTGCGGGAGGCCGGCGTGGAGGTCCTGCGCAGCGGCAAAGGCGAAGGCGGCCTTGATCTGCGCAAGGCGCTGGATCTTCTGGGCAGCAAGGGCATTACCCGGCTCCTCGTCGAGCCGGGTCCCATCGTCGCCGCCTCTTTCCTGAAGGCGGAACTAATCGATGAGGCACTTGTCATCCGCTCGCCTGCAGCATTGGGTGCCGATGCGATTGACGCTATCGAGGGACTTTCCCTCAATGCGCTGACGGGCTCGCTGAAATTCAGGATTGCAGATCAGGAAAAACTGGGCGCTGACCAGCTGACGACATATGAACGGACTTGACCGAGAATGTTTACCGGGATTGTGACCGACATTGGCGAGGTGGCGAGCGTTACGGCCCGCGCCAACACGCTCAGCCGTATCGAGATCGCCTGCAGCTATGACGGCGCCTCGATCGCGCTCGGCGCCTCGATTTCCTGTTCGGGCATTTGTCTTACCGTCGTGGACGTGGTGGAGAAAAACGGCGGTTGCGTCTTCGCCGTCGATGCTGCCGCGGAGACCCTGCGGCTGACCAATGCCGGCGGCTGGCAGCCCGGCAGCAAACTCAACCTGGAGCGCTCGCTCAAAGCCGGCGATGAACTCGGCGGGCACATTGTCAGCGGGCATGTCGACGGTCTGGCCGAAGTGCTCTCGCGCGAGGATTTTGCCGACCAGGCGCGCTTTGTTCTGCGCGCTCCCAAGGCAATCGCCCGTTTTATCGCGGCCAAGGGCTCGGTCGCGCTTAACGGCGTGTCGCTCACGGTTAACGACGTGTCCGGTGACAATTTCTCCGTGCATATTATCCCGCACACCCTGGCCGTCACCACCTTCGGGTCGGTCAAGGCCGGCGACCGGCTCAATCTCGAAATTGATGTGATGGCACGCTATGCTGCGCGCCTGATGCAGGCGCAATAGCGGTATCATCTGTACGGCATGACTCTGGAGCAAGACATGGCTTGCGCTGGCCTGCGCAGGCGCGTAGGTGACGGCGTTCTGAGTGGAGTGACGTGATGGCCGGCAGTCGGCGCAGTGAAAATACGAATGGCGGTGGCCAGCAGGGCGCGCGTATCCTGATCGTGGAGGCGCGTTATTACGACGATATCGCCAATGCGCTGCTGGCGGGCGCCACCAAGGCGTTGGAAGAGGCCGGCGCCGTCTTTGATCGCATTACCGTGCCCGGGGCGCTGGAAGTTCCGGCGGCCGTCGCCATGGCGCTTGACGCTGCGGCCAGAACCAAGACCCCGTATGACGGCGTGGTCGCTCTGGGCTGCGTCATCCGTGGTGAGACCCTTCATTTCGAGATTGTGTCGATGGAATCCGCGGGAGCGCTGATGGATATGTCCGTTGCGCGGCAGGTTCCGCTCGGCAACGGCATCCTCACCGTCAATACCGAGAGCCAGGCCTGGGCGCGGGCGAAGGTGGAAGAGGGTAACAAGGGCGGCGATGCGGCGCGCGCCGCGCTTGCAATGATCGCGATCAAGCGCGATCTGGCGGCCGCCCATGCGCCGTCGGCCTCGCGCACAAAGCCGCAATCCAGGCCGCAGGCAAAATCGTCGTCCAAGGCGCGGGCGAGGCGATGAAACGCGCCGTCAAATCCGAGGACCGCAAGGCCAACAAGCGCGGCGCCGCCCGCCTCGCGGCGGTGCAGGCTCTCTACCAGATGGACATTGCCGGCACCTCGCTGCACGAAATCCTCGCCGAATTCGAGAGCCACTGGCTGGGTTGCGAGGTCGAAGGATCGCAGTATCTGCCGGCCGAAGCCGCCTTTTTTCGTGACATCGTCGGCGGGGCGGTGCGGGAACAGCGCAAGCTGGATCCGATGATCGACGCCGCGCTCAGCGCCGGCTGGCCGCTTAAGCGCGTGGAGGCGTTGCTGCGCGCAGTGCTGCGTGCCGGCGCCTTCGAACTTGACCAGCGCCAGGATATTCCCGCCCGCGTCGTGGTTTCCGAATATGTCGACGTCGCCAATGCTTTCGTCGACCGTGACGAGACCGGAATGGTCAATGCCGTTCTCGATACGCTTGCGCGCCAGTTGCGGGCGGCGGAATTCGACCGCACGTCCGGCTGACGCATTATGGAAACGGCGGAAGACAAGCTGATCGCGCGTTTCTTCCGGCCGCTGGCCACGCACCCCGGCGCCCTGTCGCTCACCGACGATGCCGCGGTGTTCACACCACCCGAGGGTCATGAAGTGGTGTTGACGACCGATGCCGTGGTCGCCGGCGTGCATGTCGTCGCCGACGAAGCGCCGGACGCGATTGCGCGCAAGGCCTTGCGGGTCAATCTGTCCGATCTCGCCGCCAAGGGGGCGACACCAGCGGCTTTTCTCATGTCCCTCGCGCTGCCGCGCGAGACGCGCGAGGACTGGCTGGCGGCTTTCTGTGCTGGCCTGAAATCCGACGCCGAAACCTATCAATGTCCGCTGATCGGCGGCGACACCGATCGTGTGCCCGGCCCGCTGACAATCACCATCTTCGCGCTCGGCACTCTGCCGCGCGGCAGTATGGTGAAGCGGAGCAGCGCCAAGCCCGGAGACCATGTTCTGGTCAGTGGCAGCATCGGCGATGCCGCGCTCGGCTTGCAGCTCCGGCGCGATCCGACGCTTGCCGCGCGCTGGTCGCTTGCCGAGGCCGAGCACCATTACCTGCTGGAGCGCTATCGGCTGCCGCAACCGCGTGTCGTGCTTGCCGAGGCGGTGCGGGCATATGCTTCGGCGGCGATAGACGTGTCCGATGGGTTCGTTGGCGACCTGTCAAAGTTGCTGCGTGTCTCCGGATTGTCGGGCGACGTGATGCTTGAGTCCGTTCCTGTGTCGCCCGGCGCGAAGAAGGCGCTGGCTGATGACCCGTCATTGCGTGAAACGATCTTTGCCGGAGGCGACGATTACGAGATTGTTTGCACAGTGGCGGAGAACAAGCTTGGTGAGTTCCTGGCCTTGGGCGCGAAGACCGGCACTGCCTTCACCAGGGTGGGGCGCGTGCGTGAGGGCAATGAGCCGCCACGTTTCCTTGGTGCCGCGGGCGACGAAGTGACTTTCGTGCAGCGCGCCTTCAGCCATTTTTGACGGACGACGAGCATGTCCAATTCAATCGAGACAACCGGCAAACCTGCGTCCAAATCGTGGGGAGTGTCGGGCAGTTCGCGTGACGTCTGGCTCAAGCGGAATTTCCCGACCGTCGAGGATCTGCGCCGCCGTGCAAAGCAGCGGGTACCGCGTTTTGGTTATGACACGATCGCTGGCGGAACCGGCAGCGAACTTTGCGTCGCACGAAACGCCAGCGCGCTCGACGCCATACAGATCGTGCCGCGTTACGGTCGCGATCGTGAAGCCATTTCCACCGAGGTCGAATTGTTTGGCCGCTCTTATGCAGGTCCGCTCGGCGTCGCCCCGATGGGCTTGCAAGGCGTGATGTGGCCAGGCGCCGAACGCCATCTCGCCAGTGCGGCGCAGAAGGCGCGCATTCCCTATACTGCCGGCACGGTCAGCGGCGTCGTTCTCGAAGAACTGGCCGGCATCGCGCCGGACGTCATCTGGTTCCAGCTTTATCGTCTTGCCGCCAACGATCACGCGATCGGCATTGACCTCGTGCAGCGGGCAAAAACGGCCGGCGTGCATGTTCTGGTGCTGACTCTCGATACGCCGACCCGCGCCAAGCGCCCGCGCGAATTGCGCAACCGCATGGTGCTGCCGTTCCGTCCGAGCCCGCGCATGATTTTGGATGTTGTCAGGCGGCCGGCCTGGCTGATCGAGTTGCTCAAGAAGGGCAGCCCCAATTTCCCGACGCTGGCGCGCTATGCCGGCAAGAATGCCAGCAAGCCCGAGATTGCCGCCTTTGCGCAAAACGCGGTGGGTGGCGGGTTTACCTGGGAGGAGGTCGCGCGTTATCGCGATCTCTGGAAAGGGCCGCTGGTGGTCAAGGGCATCATGCATCCTGGCGATGCCGAGCAGGCCGTATCGCTGGGGGTGGATGGCGTTCAGGTCTCGAACCATGGCGGCCGGCAATTCGAAGCCGCGCCGGCTTCCATCGATGTCCTGCCTTCGATCGCCGCCGCTGTCGGCAAGCGTGCGACCGTTCTGTTTGACGGCGGTGTGCGCTCTGGTCTTGATCTTATGCGTGCGCGGGCATGCGGCGCCGATGCCGCCCTTTCGGGCCGCACATTTGTCTACGCGGTCGCGGCGCTCGGGGAAGAGGGCGCGCACTATGTCACCTCCCTATTGCTTGAGGAATTGCGTGTTGCAATGCGGCAGGCCGGCGTGCACGCCCTATCCGAGATCGGTTCGCTCACCGTGCGCCATCCGGGGGCATTGCAGGTCTGACCTGCACGTCCGGCACTGGCGCAAGCCGGATCCGGCCGTTAAGAGGGACCACCTTTATTCAGGGAAGTGAATATGTCGGTCGCCGCGGGACCTGCCGACTTCGTGCCCGACGACCGCCTTGCGAAACGCAACGCGGTCGTTCTTGCCGTTACCCAGGCGTTGGCCGGAGCCAATAATACGGTGATGCTGGCGACAGGAGCCATTGTCGGCTCCATGCTGGCTCCGGACAAAGTCTACGCGACGGTGCCGATCACCGTTTACGTCATCGGCATGTGGCTCGGCACGCTGCCGGTAGGCAAACTGGCTCGCCATTATGGCCGCCGAACCGCATTTCAGGTCGGTACTGCTTTTGGCGTGGCGAGCGGTCTGCTCGGCTATTTCGCCGTGATGCAGGCGTCTTTTGTGCTGTTCAATATGGGCGCCTTCTGCTGCGGACTGTATGCCGCCGCCCATCAGGCTTATCGATTCGCCGCCGCCGACACGGCGAGCGAATCCTTTCGTCCGCGAGCCATTTCATGGGTGATGGTCGGCGGAGTGTTCGCCGCGATCCTCGGTCCCCAGCTTGTCATCGCAACCAAGGAAATCTGGCCCCCTTATCTGTTTGCCGCAAGTTTCCTGGCGCAGGCGGCGGTTGCGGCCGTGGCGTCACTTGTGCTGACCCTCGTCAGAATCCCGAAACCGCCGCGTATCCAGGCAGGCGGCGAGGGGAGACCGCTGTCGGAGATATTGCGGCAGCCGCGATTCGTTGTGGCAGTCATTTGCGGCGTCGCGAGCTACGCCATGATGAACATGGTGATGACGTCGGCGCCGCTCGCCATGGTCCAATGCAATCATTCTGTCACCGACGCCGCCCTTGGCCTGCAGTGGCATGTGCTCGGTATGTACGCGCCGAGTTTCTTCACCGGCAGTCTGATCGCCCGATTCGGAATCGAACGTGTCATCGGCGCTGGCTTCTTGTTGCTCCTGGCAAGCGCCGGTATCAGCATGGCCGGTATCACGCTCTGGCATTTCTGGCTGGGACTCATCCTGCTCGGTGTCGGCTGGAATTTCGGTTTCATCGGCGCCACCGCGATGGTCACGCAATGTCACCGTCCGGAAGAGCGCACGCGGGTGCAGAGCTTCAACGATTTTCTGGTCTTCGGTTCGATGGCGATCGGCTCCTTCGCCTCGGGCAACCTGCTGGCGGTCTATGGCTGGATCGTCGTGAACGGCGTGGTGTTTCCGGTCGTTGCCATTGCGGCGGCCTTGCTGGTGTGGCTGACCTTGCGCGGTCGCCAGCCCGCCGTGTGAGGCTGCCGTCGCAGGCCGAATCTCGGCCGGCGGTCAGCCTGCTGGTCACGCGTGCAGCGGAGACAAACCGGCCGGATGCGCAGGAATTGCCGCAATTACTGCATTTTCGCTATCCGAAAGCGGCACACGCGAATGCGTCGTTGCGTCCTGTTAACGTTTTTGGCAAATTCCGCGCGCTTTCGGGCCGGCCGGAGGCGTATCGCGCGGCCGGCCTCAACATAGCCGGGCGGGGGCATCCCCCGGGCATTACTTGGATTTATCGGGGTCAACAATGACAGCTTTGTGGGTGATTATCGCCTGCGGTTTGCTTTCTATCGTTTACGGCGTTTGGGCGACGATGTCGGTGCTGAAGGCCGATGCCGGTTCTGCGAAAATGCAGGAAATCGCGGGCGCGGTGCGCGAGGGCGCGCAGGCCTATCTCAAGCGCCAGTACACGACAATCGGTGTCGTCGGCATCGTGATCTTCGCGCTCGTCGGCTATCTGCTCGGCTGGCTCGTCGCCATCGGCTTTGCTGTGGGCGCGGTGCTGTCGGGCGTTGCCGGCTTCATCGGCATGAACGTCTCGGTGCGCGCCAACGTCCGTACCGCGCAAGCCGCGATCGGCTCGCTCGCCGGCGGTCTTGAGCTCGCCTTCAAGGCAGGCGCCATCACCGGCATGCTGGTCGCCGGCCTCGCGCTGCTCGGCGTTGCCGTCTATTACCTGATCCTGACCGGACCTCTTGGAC
>JAEWCJ010000113.1 GCA_023390695.1 Pseudomonadota bacterium
CAGCATGGCATCGCCGGTGACGCCGCCGAGGCCCGCCGGCAGCGGCCAGGTGGCGAGGCGCGGCAGCGCCGAGGCGAAGGCCGCGGCCAGAATCACGGCGCCGAACCACAGCAGCAGCCGCAGCCATTCCCGCTCGACCGGTCGGTGTGTGAGCAGCCGCCAGCCCCAGACAGCGACCGGCAGCACCACGACAATGGCGGCGAGGCCGAAAAGCTGGATCAGGAGATCGGCGGCGATGGCGCCCGGCGCGCCCAGCAGATTGCGCACCGGCGCATCGGTGGCGTGGCTGAGGCTCGGATCCTGCACCGACCAGGTGGCCAGCGCGGCCGCCAGCGTGACCGCGACGACAATCAACACCAGCCCGCACAATTCGCCGAGCCGGCGCCGGATGGCGCCGCGGAAATCGTCGGACAGGAAATCGATGTTGTCGAGACTGCGATCGATGGCTGGCATAACGCGGCCTCTCACCCAAGCACCGCGATCAGCCGGCGCAAGGCTTCGGCGGTCGTTTCTTTGTCGTGCACCATGGCGACACGGATGTAGTCGGCGCCCGGATTGTGGCCCTGCGCATCGTCGCGCGCCGCATAGGCGCCGGGCAGGACGCGCAGACCGGCCTCGCGCCAGAGTTTCTCCGCAACCCTTACGCTGCCGCCCTGGGCCGACACATCAAGCCAGAGAAAGAACCCGCCGGCGGGACGTTTGTAGCCGAAGCGGGTGCCGATGATGCTGTCGGCAAGATCGAATTTCTCCGCATAAAGGCGGCGATTCTCTTCGACATGCGTTTCGTCGGAATAGGCGGCGACGGCCACCGCCTGCGCCGGCATCGGCACTTGCGGTGCAGCGGTGTTCCGCAGTTCGACGAAGCGGGCGAGGAAGTCGCGGTCGCCGGCGGCGAAGCCGACGCGCAGGCCGGGAAGGCTCGAGCGTTTCGACAGCGAATGAAACACCACCACATTGGCGTAATTCGGCCCCGCCACTTCCAGCATGCCGCGCGGCGCCGCGCCGAAATAGATCTCGGAATAACATTCGTCGGCAAACACGAGGAAACCGAAGCAGCGCGCCAGCGCGACGAGCCGCGCGAGATAGGTTTCATCGGCGACCGCGCCCTGCGGATTGGCGGGCGTCGCGAGATAGAACGCGACCGTGCGCGCAAGCAGGGCGTCATCGAGTGCATCGAGATCGGGCAAAAATCCCGTCGCCGCGGTGGTCGGCAGATAGACGGTTTCGCATTCGGCGCCGCGCGCGCCGGCCGTGTAGGCGGCATAGCAGGGATTGGGCACGAGAATCGCCGGTACACCCTTGCGCGGACCGACGAAATGCTTGGCGGCGCCGGCCGCGAGGAACAACCCTTCGCGGGTGCCGTTGAGCACGATCGCATCATGCTCGGGGTCGAGTGGGCGCGGCAGGCGATAACGCCAGGACAGCCACGTCACGACCGCGCGGCGGAATTCGTCGGTGCCCTTGTTCGCCGGATAGCGGCCGAAATCGCCGATATTCGCGGCCAGCGTCGGGCCGACAAAGGCGGGCACCGGATGCTGCGGTTCGCCGACCGCGCAGTTGATCGGCGGCTGGCCGGGCACGATCGGCGCCAACAGATCGTTCAGCCGCACGAATGGCGACCGCGCCTCGGGAACCCGGGCGGGGGAGGGCGGCGAGACGCGATCGGCGGCGTTCATGAACATCAAAAAGGGCGTTTTGTGCCGACAATAGAAGGGTTTCCGGCAGCCTAGAGGGTTCAGGTTAAGGTCCGATTAACCATCGACTGGTGCGCCTGCGGCGCCATGGCGCGCCAGTGGGACTTGCGCCGGCGGGCGCTCTCCCTTAAATCGCGCCCCCGGGTCCGGGCCCCTCTGGCGATCCTCATGATCGCGATGTCGGACCAATCACTGCCGGTTATCCGGCGATTGGTGCAACAGAGGGGGTCATTTTGGACATCTCGCTCGACTATTTGTTGGCGCTTGCAATCGATCCGGTGGCCTGGGCGGCGCTCGCCACCCTGATCGCCATGGAGGTTGTCCTCGGCATCGACAACCTGATCTTCATTTCGATCGTCACCAACAAGCTTCCCGTCCATCAGCGCGAACGCGCGCGGCGCATCGGCATCGGCCTTGCGCTGATCTTCCGGCTGCTGCTGCTGGCGACGATTGCGATCATCGTGCAGTTGCGCGAGCCCATTTTCACTCTGTTCGGACATCCGTTCTCGTGGCGCGATCTGATCCTGATCGCCGGCGGGTTGTTCCTGGTCTGGAAGGCGACCAAGGAAATCCATCACAACGTTTACGCCAATCATGCGCCGGACGTGTTCGATGCGCCGTCCGCCACGGCCAATTTCGGCTCGGTCATTGCGCAGATCCTGGTGCTCGATCTGATCTTCTCGATCGACAGCATCGTCACGGCGGTCGGCATGACCGAACATGTGCCGATCATGGTGATCGCGGTGCTGGTCGCGGTCGGTGTGATGCTGTGGGCGGCGACGCCCCTGGCCAATTTCATCGCTGCCAATCCGTCGGTGGTGATGCTGGCGCTCGGCTTCCTGATCATGATCGGCACGGTGCTGATTGCCGAAGGCTTCGGAGCGAATGTGCCGAAGGGCTATATCTACACCGCGATGGCATTCTCGGTCGCGATCGAGGCGCTCAATCTGCTGGCGCGCCGCGTCGAGCAGCGCAGGGTGCAGGAGCCCGACCAGACGTCCTGAAGGATGCGCCCGAAATGAAAGAAGCCCCGGTCCAAAGACCGGGGCTTCCATTCGGCGGGGGACGGTGCCGGGTATTTCGCCCCGCCGCGCGAATGTCTTAAAGCGTGATGACTTTATCTTCGAACCGCCATCTCGCTTCGGGTTGTCGTTCGAGCATGATCTTGTCCGAAAACCGATTCCTACTTTTCGGGATCATGCTCTAATGCTGCACGGTCTCGCCATGCAGGGAGATGTCGAGGCCCTCTTCTTCTTCCGCTGCGGTCGGACGCAGTCCGATCACGGCCTTGATGATGAAGAGGATGATCGCGGTCACGATGGCGGCGTAGATGATCGTGACGACGACGCCGTAGACTTGCAGCATGACGCTGGCATCCTTGCCGGCTTCGTTGATCGCTGCGTCGGCGAACACGCCGGTCAGGATCGCGCCGATGATGCCGCCGACGCCGTGGACGCCGAACACATCGAGCGAGTCGTCATAGCCAAGCGCTTTCTTGAGATGGACGGCGGCAATGTAGCAGCCGACACCGGCGACGAAGCCGATGATGAGAGCGCCGGTCGGGTTGACGAACCCGGCTGCAGGCGTGATGGCGACGAGACCGCCGATCGCACCCGACAGGATGCCGAGCAGGCTCGGCTTCTTGATGATGATCCACTCGCAGAACATCCAGGCCAAAGCCGCTGCCGCGGTGGCGACCTGGGTGTTGATCATGGCTGCGCCGGCGAGCGCATTGGCACCCACCGCCGAGCCTGCATTGAAGCCGAACCAGCCGACCCACAGCAGCGAGGCGCCGATCAGCGACCAGGTGAGGTTATGCGGCGCCAGATTGGCGGTGCCGAGACCCTTGCGCTTGCCGATGATGATGCAGGCCACAAGTCCGGCGATACCGGCGTTGATGTGCACCACGGTGCCGCCGGCGAAGTCGAGCACGCCGGCCGAACCGAGGAAGCCGCCGCCCCAGACCCAATGCGCGACCGGGACGTAGACGAAGATCAGCCACAGGCCGATGAACCACATCAAGGCCGAGAATTTCATGCGCTCGGCGAAGGCGCCGGTGATGAGGGCCGGGGTGATGATGGCGAAGGTCATCTGGAAGGTGATGAAGACCCATTCCGGAATGGTGCCGTTGAGCGACTCGTTGGTCACGCCGGACAACATGGCTTTCGATAGGCCGCCGATATAGGCGTTCATGCCTTCGGCGCCTTCGGTCAGCGCGAGGGAATAGCCGAGCACCATCCACAGAACGGTGACAAGACAGCAGATGGCGAAGCTCTGCATGATGGTGGCAAGCACGTTCTTCTGGCGCACCATGCCGCCGTAGAAGAGCGCAAGGCCGGGAATGGTCATCATCAGAACCAGCGCGGTGGAGGTCAGCATCCACGCGGTATCGCCGGTGTCGAGTTTGGGCGCTTCGGCCGCGGCCTGCGCAAAGGCTGACGTTGCCGCAACTGTTGAAGTCAGAAGGGCGGCGATAAACCCGGCCCGGGGCGGAATCTTGAACGACATAATGTGAGCTCCTGTCCGAATACTTACTGGGCGGGTTTAGAGGGCGGCCGCATCGGTCTCGCCGGTGCGGATGCGCACGGCTTGATCGAGGCCGAAGACAAAGATCTTGCCGTCGCCGATCTGGCCGGTCTTGGCGGCGCTGGTGACGGCATCGATGACCTTGTCGACCTGGTTCGAGGCGACCGCGACCTCGATCTTGAGCTTGGGCAGGAAACTCACGGCGTATTCCGTGCCGCGATAGATTTCGGTGTGCCCCTTCTGCCGCCCGTATCCCTTGACCTCGGTGACGGTCATGCCGTGCACTCCGATCGCGGTCAGTGCGTCGCGAACCTCGTCGAGCTTGAACGGCTTGATGACGGCCATGACGATTTTCATTGTTTCAATCCCCGTTGGCCCTTCACACACACAAATGCAGATCCGGGCATCCTCTCATTCGGTGTGGGGCGCCGGTGGGCGTGTGGGCGGCCCCCCGGGGTTTTAGGGATCAA
>JAEWCJ010000232.1 GCA_023390695.1 Pseudomonadota bacterium
GCCGAGAGCATCGACGACCGGAAGCCCTTCGTCGATGAGCAAGGGCGGGTCAGTCACAAAGAACGTCAATTGCGGTTCCGGCGTATGATTACGCGCTGCAAAGTCGCGCAAAAGCTTGCGCAATTGCCGCTTGACCTGATCGGCCGTCTGTCCCGGAACGGTCCGGATATCGAGATAAACGCTGCATTCCTGCGGATTTCGCGACAGGCGCCACGGCGCCCCGCCCCGCACGCAGGCCAGCGTGACATTTGCCTGCTCACCCATGAATTCATTGGCCGCCCGGAACTTCGACGCCCAGGCATCGATGTCATCGCACAAGAGCCGCGCGACGTTGATGGCGTTCACCGTTCCCGGCTTGTTGGTCAGGGCAGAATGCGCCACCGTTCCACCCACCGTGATCCGTGCCCAAAGGCAGCCCATATTGGCGGTGCAGATACGCAACGAAGTCGGTTCGGCGAGAATGGCGTAATCTGCCGTCACCCCATGCGACACCAGATGCTTGCTGCCGATCCCGTAACCGGAATAGTCGCGCCCCTGGAACTCTTCGACCGGGGATTTCTCGATCTCCCCGACGACGGCGCCAAGCGTAATGTCGCCCTTGAGCTTGACGCCGCTCTTCGCGATCGCTTCCAAGGCGACGATCAGGCCGGCCAGGCCGCTTTTCATGTTGTTCGCGCCCAGGCCCCAGACCCATCCGTCACGAAACACGCCCTTCGGCTTGAACCCTTCGCCGACCAGATAGTCCTCATCCCCACTATAGGAGGTGTCCATATGGCCGGTGAAAAGCAAATTCAGGCCGTCTCCAGCCCCACGGAGGTGAGCCACCGCATTCGGCCGCCCCTCCTCCACCGGCTGCTCGAATGCATCGAGACCGACGCGCCGCAGACGCTGGGTAATGTAGCTCGCCATTCCCGCCTCGTGGCCGGTCGGGCTGCGGATATCGATCAAATCCAGCAGGACCTCGCACACCGTCTCCGGCGTGATGTGGGCGGCGGTCTTTTGAAAATCGGCAGAGCTCATCGGGGCAACACAGATTATGGTTCTGCGACCATAGTCAATCGACCATATTATGCAAGTGGGGATCCGGGACGAAACGCCGCTGCATTGTCCGGCACTATGCTGGACAATTTCACCGGAAATTGTAGCTGTTCCGTCGCCCTCCCGAACGCGCAGAGATCCATGACATGAACGTATTCGAGAAAACACATCACAATCACAGCCACTTTGCAAAGTCGTCGTTTTCAGAGCTCGTAACCGTGACCGGACCCAGCCGGCTCCTGTTTCTGTCGGGCATCGGCGCCGAGGATGAATCCGATCCAGCCGGCGCTGTACGGCATGCCGGCGACGTCGCCGGTCAATGCCGGTATGCCTTCGACAAGGCCCGACGGCTTCTCGCCAAGCACGGTGCCAACTTCAACGATATCGTGAAGATCACCGCCTATCTTACGGATATTCGCGACCGGCCAATTTATCAGAAATGCAGGGCCGAGGCGCTGTCGGATGTGCCGGCACTGCCGGCACATACATTTCTCGTTGTCAGCAATCTGGCACGGCCAGGCATGCTGATGGAAATCGACATCATCGCCGCTGTAGCGGCTTAGGTACCCCAACCCGCTCATCAAATAAAAAGGGCAGCCCCGCAAGGCTGCCCTTTTTTCAAAGCGCAATATTCGGCAATTTACTGCGGCGTCAGACCGGCGTCCTTCACGACCTGGCCAGCCTGGGCCCGATCCCGCTTGATCTCTTCCGCAAATTCAGCCGGCGTATTCGTCGCCGGAACCAGACTGCGCGCGGTCAGGTGCCGCTCCTTGAAGGCCGGCTCGTTGACAATGCTTGCCATCTCCTTGGCGAGCTTGTCGATGATGTCTTGCGGCACGCCTTTCGGGACAAACAGGCCAAACCAGGCCCGTGACGGCGGCCCCTTGTAACCGCTCTCCTCAAGCGTCGGCACATCCGGGAAATTGGTTGAACGGATGTTGTTCACCATGACGATCGGAGTCATCTTGCCGGCGCGGATAAGCGACGCGACATTGCCCTCGCCAATGATCGCGATCGGCGTTGACCCGCTCAGTACCGCATTCACAGCATCGCCGCCGCCCTTGAAGGGAATGCGGACCCAGTCAGCCCCCTGCTCCTGCTGCAGCTTGCTCATCATCACCGCGACCGAGTGCGACGCCGTGGCGAAGCTCAGCGTACCGGGCTTGGCCTTCGACAATGCGATCAATTCATCGAGCGTCTTTGCGCCGAGCGAGGAATTCACCACCATCGTCTGCAGAAGATAGAAAAGGTTTGTGACCGGCTGCACTCCATCTTCGTTGAACGGCAGCGACTTGAAGAGATGCGGATTAAAGACCAGCGGATCCGAGTAGAGAATGCAGATCGTGTAACCGTCCGGCTGCGAATCCTGACAGGCGCGAACGCCGATATTTTCCATGCCGCCGGGGCGATTTTCGACAACAACCGGCTGCTTCCAGCGTTTATGCAGTTCTTCGCCGACCGCTCTGATGAAAATATCGCTGATGCCGCCCGGGCTCTGATTGGCAATGACCCGGATGGGTCGCGTCGGATAGTCCTGCGCCATTGCAGGCTGGGACACCGCGACCGCACTCAGAAAACCGCTACAGATCAATACGCTACGAAATAACCGCATTTTCCTCCGCCTCATCAGTCATCTATTGCTGCGCGAGCTTATGCGGAAACCGCGCAGGCTGCAAACAGATTTATGGTTCATGGACCATAACACGGATCGACAGACACTCTGCTCCTCAATGGCGCAGTCGTGCATGAGAATGCCAATGGGCGTGCGTCACCGTCTCGCGGAAGGCAGATATTGTGGCTGCGCACGACCGGGCAACAGTGCCTCACTTGGCCGAAACGCCGGCGCATACCCTGACGTCGGCGTACGGATCCCGACAAATAATCGCCTGACCACCAACCCCAACAATGCTAGAATTAACTATGTGAGCGAGGGAGAGGACGATGTCGTGGAAAAGCGAGTTGACCTCGGCCTGGAGACGCTGGGAGCCGCTGCCCGTCTACGAAAAGTTTGAGCACGTCTGCGTTTTAATCCTGACCGGGTTGATCGCAATCGTGGTCATCGCGGCATTGTGGAATCTGATCGTCAAGATTTTTGCCAGCATCGTTCTTTCGAGCAGATTCGATCCAACCGATTACGAGGTCTTCCAGGCCATTTTCGGGATGATTTTCACGGTCATCATTGCGCTGGAATTCAAGAGATCCTTGCTGGTCGTCGCCGAACGCAAGGAAAGCGTCATCCAGGTGAGGACCGTCATCCTGCTGGCGCTGCTGGCCGTCGTGCGCAAGATGATCATTCTCGACCTGAAGACCATCGATGCCCTGCAATTGCTGGCACTTGCCGCCGCCGTGCTGGCGCTGGGAGCCGTCTATTGGATGGTACGCGATCAGGATCACAAGCAGCGGCGCACCGTCGCCGCGCAATCACTACCGCGAGAGCCAAGCAGCTAGGGTCTTTCGGACGCCGCGACTTGCGCCATATTAACGGCGGGATTGCTCGCAATCCTCAAAGGGCCGATTGATGGGCCTTGCGGCCGATTGCCACTCCGCGGTGTGCGGGCGTGGCAATAAGGGGGTTTTGTTCCCGCGCAAGATGTTCCGGCGCAAGAGACGGCGGTGATTGACCGCCAACCCGCTCAGAACAGCACGCCCCAAGGTCCGACGAGAACCGGACCATCGGCAAATGAAAGAGAGCTAGCCGCCTTCTTCGCACGGAGAATCTGGGATGGCACACACGCTCGTTGAAACCCGCCCCGTCAGCAAGGCTGACACGGTTCCGGACAAAATCACCGTCTCACTGACCGTCAACGGCAGGGATACACAGATCAGGGTTGCTCCTTGGACCACGTTGCTAGACGCGCTGCGGGAGCATCTCGACCTTACCGGAACCAAAAAAGGCTGCGACCATGGTCAGTGTGGCGCCTGTACGGTTTTGGTCGACGGCCGCCGGGTCAATTCCTGCCTGACCCTGGCGGTCATGAAGGACGGCGCCGAAATCACGACCATCGAAGGACTTGCGACCAACGGCACCCTGCATCCGCTGCAACGGGCTTTCATCGAACACGATGCCTTCCAGTGCGGATATTGCACCCCAGGCCAGATTTGCTCGGCCGTCGGACTGATCGCCGAGGGCAAGGCAAAAACCTCTGATGACATTCGCGAATTGATGAGCGGCAACATTTGCCGCTGTGGCGCCTATCCGAACATCGTGGCGGCAATCCAGCAGACGATGAGGCAGTCATGATCAACTTCCAATATGCCCGGGCCAACGACGTCGCCGACGCGGTTCGTCAGATCAGCGCCGACCCGGATGCCAAATTCATCGCCGGCGGCACCAATCTGGTCGACCTCATGAAGATGGATGTCGAGCGCCCGTCGCGGCTGATCGACATCTCACGGCTGCCCTTGAACAAAGTCGAAGAGACCGTCGACGGAGGCGTGCGCATAGGTGCGCTCGTACCCAATTCCGACCTTGCCTATCATCCGCTGATCGAGCGGCGCTATCCCATGCTGGGCAGCGCAATCCTGGCCGGCGCCTCTCAGCAATTGCGCAATATGGCGTCGACGGGCGGCAATCTCGTACAACGCACACGCTGCGCCTATTTTTACGATATCGCAACTCCATGCAACAAGCGCGAGCCGGGCAGCGGCTGCTCGGCGATCAATGGCCTCAACCGCATTCACGCGATCCTCGGCGCAAGCGATTCCTGCATTGCAACCCATCCCTCCGACATGTGCGTCGCCCTGGCAGCGCTCAACGCCGAAGTGCATGTGGCAGGGCCGGGTGGAGACCGCACCATCACCCTGACCGGTTTCCATCGGCTCCCCGAAAGCACTCCCCATATCGACACCTATCTGCAGCCGAACGAAATCATCACCGGCATCGACCTGCCGCGCGAGGGCTTCGCGACGAACTATTCCTATCTGAAAATTCGCGATCGGCTGTCTTATGCCTTCGCCCTGGTGTCGATCGCAGCCGCCCTCGAACTCGATGGCGATACGATCCGCGAGGCGCGCCTCGCGCTTGGCGGCGTGGCGCACAAACCTTGGCGGGATCCCCAGGCTGAATCCGTCATGCGCGGGCAGCCGGCGAACGACGCTACCTTCGAGCTTGCCGCCGATACGTTGCTGCGCGGGGCCAAGGGCTATGAGCACAACGTCTTCAAGATCGACCTGGCGCGCCGCGGCATCATCCGCGCGCTGACGCAGGCCGCGCACGGCACGCCGCAATCGCAGTCCGTCAAAAGAATCCAGTGAGTTGCTATGGGATTTTGCAGAAATAATCCGAGGGCAAATCCATGATGCCTCAGATCGGTACTCCCGCGTCCCGCGTCGACGGCCACGCCAAGGTGACCGGAGCCGCGAAATACGCCGGCGAATTCAATGGCGTCAAGCTGGCCTATGGCTGTGTCGTTGAATCGAGCATTGCCAAAGGCCGGATCCTGCGCATCGACACCGGTGATGCAATGCGGGTCAGCGGCGTTCTCGGCGTTATCACGCACGAAAACCGGCCGCCCATGGCCGACACGGACCAGGCCTATAACGACGAAGCTGCGCCCGAGGGTTCGCCCTACCGTCCACTCTACGACGACAAAATCCTGTTCAGCAGACAACCCGTCGCATTGGTGGTCGCGGACGACTGGGAAACCGCGCGCTTCGCCGCCTCGCTGGTGCGGGTTGACTATGAAGAGGTCGCGCATGTGACCGATCTGGAGGCGCAGCGCGACAAGGCCGCCGCTGTGAAGAAGCCGGCACATCCTCGCGGCAATGCCGCCGAGGCGCTTGCCGCCGCCCCAGTACGCCATGAAGCCGAATACTTCGTCCCGATGGAGCACCACAACCCAATGGAGCTGTTCGCGTCATCGGTCATATGGGAGGACAACGGCAAGCTGACCGTATACGACAAGACGCAAGGCGTTCAGAACGTTCAGCGCTATCTGTGCGGCGTTTTCATGAAGAAGGCGGACGACATCCGCGTCCTCTCGCCATTTGTCGGCGGCGCGTTCGGCGCCGGCCTGCGGCCGCAATATCAAGTGGTTCTGGCGGCGCAGGCGGCGCTGGCGCTGCAGCGTTCGATCCGGCTGGTGCTGTCCCGCCCCCAGATGTATGCGCTGGGGCATCGGCCGGCCACGATCGAACGGCTCGCGATCGGCGCCGAATCCGATGCGACGCTCGATGCAATCACCCACGAGGCGATTGCAGCGACCTCGCAATTCGAGGAATTCTCACGCAACGATACGACCTGGTCGGGCCTCCTCTATAAATGCCCCAACGCAAGCTATGTGCACAAGCTGGCGCGGCTCGACATCCCGACCTCCTGCGATATGCGCGCCCCCGGCGCCGCGACCGGCGTCTATGCCCTTGAATGTGCGATGGACGAACTTGCGGTCGCGCTGAAGATCGATCCTCTGGAGCTGCGCTTGCGCACCTATTCCGACCGCGATCAGAACGAGGATCTCCCCTATTCCAGCAAGCAATTGCACGAATGCTACCGCCAGGGCGCGGAGGCGTTCGGCTGGAGCAAGCGCACCCCCGCGCCGCGCTCGATGCGCGATGGCAGCGAGCTGGTGGGCTGGGGCATGGCGACCGGCATTTGGGAGGCATTGCAGGTCCCGATGGCGGCCCGCATCGTGCTCACCGCCAACGGCCACGCCGAAGTCGCCAGCGCAACATCGGACATCGGCACCGGGACCTATACCATCATGGCGCAGGTCACCGCCGAGATGCTCGGGCTGCCCATGGAACACATCACGGTCAGGCTTGGCGACTCGACACTGCCACACTCGTTGCTGGAGGGCGGCTCGTGGACAGCGGCCTCGGTATCAGCGGCAATCGCAACAACATGCGAGGCGATCCGCAAGGAGCTTCTGCAACTGGCGAAGCGGATGCCCCGTTCTGCCCTATCCGATGAGCAGCCCGACGATGTCACTTTTGTCGACGGCAAAATGGCCAGCAAGCGCGATCCCTCCCGCGAGATACTGATTTCCGACATCATGCGCCATGCCGCCATCGATCGGATCGCGCAGGAAACAACCGCAACGCCAGGCAACCAGAAATTCGCGAGGAATACACACTCTGCCGTCTTCGCCGAGGTGAAGATCGACGAGCAGCTCGACGTCATACGTGTCACGCGTATCGTCGATGCGGTCGCCGCCGGCCGCATCCTGAACCCGAAAACGGCGGGCAGCCAGATCATGGGCGGCGTGGTCTGGGGGATCGGCATGGCGCTGCAAGACGAAACCCAGACCGATCACCGGTTCGGACGCATCATGAATGCCGATATCGCCGAATACCACGTTCCGGTGAACGCCGACATACACGATATCAGGGTCATTTTCGTCGACGAGCCGGACAGCATCGCCAGTCCGCTGGGCGTCAAGGGCGTCGGCGAGATCGGCATTGTCGGCGTGGCTGCGGCGATTGCAAATGCGGTCTACCACGCGACGGGCAAACGCGTGCGCGACCTTCCGATAACACTCGACAAGCTGCGACGTTAGGATTGCAGGGGCCGGGATTTCGCGCGATCATGTTGCGGGCGCAGAACCGCGAGGAGAGATTGATGAAAACGTCTGGCTCGGCAATCTGGCACGGTGGCCTGAAAGACGGAAAGGGCGCGATTTCCACCAAGAGCGGCGCACTGAATGAATATCCCTATGGATTCTCCAGCCGGTTTGAAGGCAAAGCAGGTACCAATCCCGAAGAGCTTATCGGCGCAGCACATGCCGGGTGCTTTACCATGGCCCTGTCGCTGATCCTCAGCGAGGCGAAATTCGTCGCCGATCGCATGGAGACGACCGCCGAAGTGACGCTCGAGAAGCTGGATGACGGCTTCGCCATCACGTCAGTCCACCTGGACCTGAAAGCGAAGATTCCCGATATCGATCAAAAAACATTCGAAGAGTTGGCAGGAAAGGCCAAAGCCGGCTGTCCGGTCTCCAAACTGCTGAAGGCAGATATCACGCTGAATGCGACCCTGGAGTCCTGAGCCCCCGGAACATGTGCGGCGCCCTTACTTGCATCCTTGCGGCTGGGTCGTTGGCGAACCGAGGAAATTGCCGCATTTGTCGCAAGCGGCCATACTGAATCCGACAATGCTCAGCAACAGCGCGATCATCAGCTTCTGACGCATCCCACACCCGTTCTCGCCCGGCCGACAAAGGCCCCGGGGACCATCATGTCCCGTCCGCCGGGCGGCGGCAATCCAGCCGCCGAGCGACGGCGGCACCGCTTGCTGCACGGCATGATCC